>LGFQ01000038.1 GCA_001508935.1 Synergistales bacterium 54_24 | reverse complement strand
TGAAAGAAGGAAGAAAGGTCATGGGCGATCTGATGCATGAAATAGCCAATTTAAACATTTAAGAAGGGGACTTGCCTGTGCAAACGAAAAACCATTGAAGCGGTTGTTTTTATAAGCACCTTCTTTATCGGATAGACTTAAAAGAGCGAAGGAGAGAAAAACATGGGACGTTTTCATATAGCGGTCACATTCGACATAGGCGAGGAAGAAAGAGGGCTACTTCTAAAGACGTTCTCCGAAGAGGCTACCTTTAGTTTTCTTGCCGAGATGAACGAGCGAGATAGAAAAGAAGCCCTGTCTACTGCGGAGGTCTTGTTGGCTTGGAACCTCCCGAGGGAGCTAAAAAGGGAAGAATATCAATTGCTGCACCAGTTGCGTTTCATCCAGCTCCTTTCTGCCGGTGCCGACCATCTGCCCTTTGAGGACATCCCTCCGAGGGTGAAGATAGCGAGCAATGTGGGCGCCTACGCCGAACCGATGGCAGAGCACATCTTGGCGATGGCTTTGGCGCTGTCAAAGCGCCTCCTCAAAAATCATAATAAGTTGGCGCAGGGCGAGTTCAACCAGTTCGAAGTGAACAAGATGCTCTCCGGCTCAACGGTAGGCATCATCGGCTTTGGGGGCATCGGGCGCGCGGCTGCTAAGCTCTTTCGCTGCCTCGGATGTCGCGTCTATGCTATTAACACCAGCGGCAAGACGAAAGAAGAGGTCGATTTCATCGGAACCCTGAAGGACCTTGAGCATGTCTTAAAGGAGTCCGATGTAGTCGTCCTTTCGATTGCATTGAATAAGCAAACCTATAACCTCATCGGCAAGGGGGAGTTAGAGCGGATGAAACGCGATGCTATCTTGGTGAACGTGGCGCGAGGTGCCCTGATCGACGAGGACGCGCTCTACGAACACCTGAAGAGCCATCCCGATTTCATGGCTGGCATTGACGCGTGGTGGGTTGAGCCGTTCGGCAAGGGACGCTTCCAGATGGATCACCCATTTTGCGATCTGCCCAATTTCCTCGGCTCGCCGCACAATTCCTCGATGGTGCCGGGAATCATCGCGAAGGCGACTGCTATGGCGGCGCAGAACGTCCTTAAGTTTTTACATGGAGAGGAGATACGCGGGGTAGTGTCGCGCGAACAATACTTACAATAAATAAAAGGAGGGAAACTCTACAATGAACTGCGAAAGATTAAAAGGTCGGGTAGCACTCGTTACAGGAGGTGGCCGTGGGATCGGCAAAGCCATCGCGAAGCGCCTTTATCAGGAAAAGGCTGACGTCGTAATCTGCGGCACTACGGAGGATGTGTTAAAACGAGCAGCCGAAGAGATTGCAACTGATGGGCGCGAGGTGTTGCCGATCGTATGCGACGTTTCGGATGCAAAGCAGGTAAAAGCGATGGTGGGAAAAGCCCGCGAGCGCTTCGGCAAGGTCGACATCCTCGTTAACGGTGCTGCCATCATGCTGCGGCACATAGGTTTTGAGCGGGCTGTGCGGCCATTTTACGAGTTGGACGAAGCCGATTGGGATAGAGTTATGGCTGTAAATGTCAAAGGCATGTGGCTGTGCGCGCGTGAAGTCTTCCCAGACATGCGTTCACAAAATTGGGGTCGTATCATAAATATAGCCTCTGACACCGTTTATATTGGGCGCGGCAACGGCCTTCAATACATTACCTCCAAAGCAGCAGTAGTCGGGCTCACAAGGGCGCTTGCCTTTGAAGTGGGGCAATTTGGCATTACGGTTAATGCAATTTCTCCCGGATTGACGCAAAGCGAAACGGTTCAGGAACATGACTTTAAGCAGATGAGCGAGGAGCTGGCCAAAAATTCTGCTATACCGAGGCTTGAATACCCTGAGGATTTAGTCGGAACGGCGGCTTGGCTTGCCTCAGACGACGCTGCCTTTGTAACGGGGCAGACCATAAGCGTATCCGGGGGCTTGAGCCTGCACTAGTTTTTGTGGTATCGGGGATCGGCAGGGCAGGAAATTTCATTATGTGAGTTCTGAGTATGCAGTGAGAATGCATCGATAAGTTCACGTGACTGCCGATCCCTGCCACGCAATCGACACCTTGGCGATCTGAGAACACTACTGCCCTACCAGTGTTGCCAGTTTTTCCTTTGCGCGATCTTGGCACTCGCGAATCTCATAGAGAGCATGTTTTCAGGCGATGAGGAAGTGTGAAGGAACCACAAATCGCTACCGAGGCAGCACCGAGTTTTGAAAGATGACAGGTCTTCAGTGCTCCTCCACTGCGGGAGAGAATTTGGGAGAGTAAATGGATATGGAAGCATTGCTGAAGCCATGACGAACATTGAAAAAAGGAGGTCGGTCGAGGGGTGTTGGAAACAGCGACATAAGGGATCAGAAACGTGATACAGGGGTAATACGAAGCTCAAGTAAAATTCGACAGGCTCACTAAAAATCTTCAACCCAAAGCAAATAATCGAATTTACCCTTAAGGGCATTGTAAAGTCTCTTATCTGCAGTGACAAGAGAAGCCTTTTGGGCTTGAGCCAAGGCTAAGTAGGCCGAGTCGTAAGTCGAACGATCGTAAAGGTAAGCTATTTTTAGCGTTTCGATGCAAGAGACTTGATTTTCAGGGATATTCATAACCTCGAATTCTCTCAGCGTCTCTTCGGCATCGCTTGGTTTTATCCTGCCGATCTTCAGGGCTTTTCATACGGCATTGGTCACTTCATACTTCAGAAGCGGCACGGTGAGCAGCTTCAAGTCATCCAAGAGGAACTGGGACAATAGCTGCAATGCAGGGTCTCTATACGGCTCGTCCGGCAGCAGGCTGGCGATTACCACTGAAGCGTCCACGATCAGCTTAGTCACTACGAGTCTCCAGCTCTTCTCTTGATGGGTAATATACGTCGTCCAGCGTCAGCCCCTTGAACTCCTCACCCAACTCGATCCACTTCTTGAGGGTCTGCCTCCTTAAGCTGGCTACAGCGGCTTCCTCCAGAAATTCGCTCCTCTTGCGAGGGCTCACAATTTCGTCGATCTGCTATCTGCTGGACCGCCTTTTTTGAAAGGTTAACCTGCGTTCTGCACTTTTGATTTTCTCCCATTGCAACCGTACCTTATGGGTTATCTTTTTACATCATGTATCATAATTGGCCGACCGATAATACCCGCTATACCCGCACTTGTGCGTTTGTCCTCGCTTCTATGCGTGTCACCGCTTTGAACGCCCCTCAGAGGCATTGCGCATTTGCGCTTGAGGTCGCGTGCTTGACAAATCCTGACCATATACATATAATACTTCTCGTCAAAAAAGGTCAAAGTAGGAGGTCAAAGCCGTATGTCCAGTCTCACCGAGAGTATAGAAGAATACATCCTGAAGCTCTTAGAAGAAAGAGAGAGCGACTTTGTCCTCTTGAGGCGAAAAGACATAGCCGAATATTTCGGTTGCGTCCCGAGCCAGATCAACTACGTCTTGCGCAGCCGCTTTACCCCTGAGCTCGGCTTTTTGGTGGAAAGCCAGAGGGGCGGGCATGGCTATATTCGCATAACGCGGGTTTGTTTTTCCGACCCAGAGGAGAAGATCAATCACGTGGAAGAGCTGGTCGGAGATGCAGTTTCCGAACAGGAGGCAAAACGCCTTTTGGGCAACTTGCAGCGTCGCGGCTTGCTTTCCGCGCGCGAGAGGCTCATCGTCGAGGTGGTCTTGCGCTTTTTGGGGGAGCTGAGCTCGACATTATTCGACCTGTCTCCCTACAAGAGAGATGCTTTAAACGCTGAGGTGCTCAAAAGGGTCCTGAGGAGCCTTATAGTGGCGTAAAGGGGGGCGAAGCCAACGAAGTGCGATCGTTGTCATGCGAGAAATGCCACAGTTTATATAAAACAAGCGATCGATGGCGAAGTAAAAGAATACCATCTATGCGATGAATGCGCTCGCGACATGGAGGCGGATAAACTCTTCCCGGAGTTCGGGCAGTTGGATTCGGCTTTCGGTAGTCTCTTGAGCTCTCTGTGGGAGCCTTTTGTACCCGAGAAGGCGAGTTCGCACCATCTAACGAAGAAGAAGACCGTTTCCTGTCCCAAATGCGGGTTAGATTTGGCCGGCTTTCAACAGGTAGGCAAGTTCGGTTGCGCCAAATGTTATGAAACATTTAAAGAGTATATTAATCCCTTGGTGAGGAAGATTCACGGGGCCGATGTCCATCGTGGCCTCCGTCCGGGGAGAAAGCGCGCAGCAAAAGGTGCCCCATGTGGCGAACTTGACGCCCTTCGCAGAGAGCTCCAGGAGGCCGTCGAGAAAGAGGAATACGAACGGGCGGCTCAGTTGAGAGATCGCATTCGCACCTTGGAGGGAAGATCCGGTCATGACGCTTGAGGAGATCGTCAGATATCCGCTTGAATGGACCAAGGGTAAGGGGGAGAGGTCAGATGTGGCGATCTCGAGCCGCATCAGGTTGGCGAGGAACATCGCCGCTTACCGTTTTCCCGTCCGCTGCGATGCCGGGGAGCTAAAGGAGGTCGCCGATGCCATATCAAAGGTCTTGACCACCTCACCCATGTTGAAGCGAAGCAAATATGTCGCAATAGACGATCTCTCTCCCTTGGCGCGCCAGGTTTTGGTGGAAGACCACCTCATAAGCCCCGAGTTCGCCAGGGGAGGTGTGGGGCGCATGGTAGCCCTCGACGAGCGCGGCCTGGTTAGTATAATGGTCAACGAAGAAGAACACCTGCGCATCCAGGTGATCATGGGGGGGTTGAACCTCCAGGAGGTGTGGCGAATAGCTCAAGCCATCGATGAAGAGTTGGAAGCGTTAGGATACGCTTTCGACGAGCGCTTGGGTTTTCTGACCTCATGCCCTACAAATGTGGGAACGGGTGTGAGGGCCTCCGTCATGGTTCATATTCCCGCCTTGGAGCAGATGCGCTCCTGTGGTTCCTTGATCAGGGAGTGCAACAGGCTCGGTCTTACCGTGCGTGGCACCTACGGAGAGGGGACCGAGGCCGAAGGCGCACTCTATCAGATCTCTAACCAGGTCACGATAGGCCTGAGCGAGGAGGAACTGATAGAAAAGGTCTCGTCCGTAGTCGCGCAGGTGGCGGATCAAGAGGAAGCGGCCAGACAGGAATTGTTGCGAAGGCAGGGAGTCAAGCTTGAGGATGAGATGTGGCGGTCCTGGGGTGCGTTGCGCTATGCCAGGCTTGTGAGTAGTCGCGAGGCTCTGAAGCACCTTTCCCTCGTGAAGATGGGAAGCGATTTGGGGATTACGCCGCACCTCGATGCGGAGGAGTGGAACAGTTTGATCTTAAACATTCAGCCTGCGCACGTAGAAGCCTTTGCCGGCAGGGCGCTCAGCCCCGAGGAAAGGGATGTGGCAAGGGGTAATTTTTTGCGCGGGCGCTTAAAGATGATAAATGAGGAGTGATAACAATGTGGCAATTTTTTACAGAAAGAGCAAAAAGGGTTATACAGTTGGCACACAGAGAGGCCTTGCGCCTCGGACATGACGTTATAGGCACCGAACACCTGCTCTTGGGCCTCATCGCCGAGGGCGAGGGCGTAGCCGCTCAAGTCCTCACGTCCATGGGCGTAGATTTGGATGAAGTGCGTCAGCGCGTGGAGGCGATAGTGGGCAGGGGCGAACCGAAAGATAGGCCTGTGGATCTTCCTTTGAGCCCGAGGGCCAAGGGGGTCCTGGATCTGGCCATGCGGGAGGCGCGCAACATGGGCGTAAGCTATGTTGGCACCGAACACCTGCTCTTGGGCCTCATCGCCGAGGGCGAGGGCGTAGCCGCTCAAGTCCTTACCTCCATGGGATTGGATTTGCAAAGGGTATACCAGGAAGTCTTGGCTTACCTGAGC
This sequence comes from Synergistales bacterium 54_24, assembly GCA_001508935.1. Classification (GTDB taxonomy): domain Bacteria; phylum Synergistota; class Synergistia; order Synergistales; family Thermosynergistaceae; genus Thermosynergistes. Next base: position 6,828 of record LGFQ01000038.1, on the reverse strand, counting down.
GGGGGAGAGCGGACGGGCTCTGAACAGGGAGGAGAAGCGCCCAAAAAGAAGCTCGCGCGCACGAAGACTCCTACGCTCGATCAACTCGGCATCGACCTTACAGAGATGGCCAGAAATCACGAGCTGGATCCTGTGATAGGCAGAGAGAAGGAGATCCAGCGGGTTATACAGATCCTCTCGCGGAGGACCAAAAACAACCCCGTCCTTATAGGAGATCCCGGTGTAGGAAAGACCGCCATCGTCGAGGGACTCGCGCAAAAGATGATAGCTGGCGAGGTGCCGGAGAATTTAAAGGGCAAACGCCTCATGCAGTTGAGCATGGGCAATATAGTGGCCGGCACAAAATACAGAGGCGAGTTTGAAGAGAGGATGCGCAAGTTGGTGAAAGAGGTCAAAGAGGCCAAAGACGTAATCCTCTTTATCGACGAAATTCACACCCTTGTAGGGGCAGGAGGGGCTGAAGGGGCTGTAGATGCAGCGAACATATTAAAGCCCAGCCTTGCGCGCGGCGAATTTCAAGTTATAGGGGCAACGACCCTTGACGAATACCGCAAATACATCGAAAAGGACGCGGCGTTGGAAAGGCGCTTCCAGCCGGTGTTCGTCGGCGAGCCAACCATAGAGGATACGATAGCGATACTGCACGGCTTGAGGGATAAATACGAGGCCCATCACCGCGTGAAGATCACGGACGAGGCGCTCGAGGCGGCGGCTAAGCTTTCGGCGCGCTACATCACCGAGCGCTTCCTGCCGGATAAAGCCATAGACTTGGTCGACGAGGCGGCGGCGAGGGCCAGGTTGGCGACGATGGAGGCGCCGGAGTCTCTGCGCGAGCTGGAGAAAAAACTTGAGGCCGTGAGGAAAGAGAAGGAAGCCGCTGTAGCCTCTCAAGAGTTTGAGAAGGCTGCAAAGTTGAGAGACGAAGAGCGTCGCCTATCGGAAGAGTTAGAGCAGAAGCGAAAAGAGTGGCGGTCGAGACAATCCCAAGAGGAACCTATGGTTACCGCTGAGGACGTTGCCGTTATCGTATCGGAGTGGACCGGCGTGCCCGTCGTGCAGCTTACAGAGGAAGAAGCGCGTCGCCTCCTTAGGATGGAAGAAGAGATCCATAAGCGCCTGATAGGTCAGGAAGAGGCCGTAAGCGCTGTGGCCCGTGCCATACGCAGGGCACGGAGCGGATTGAAAGACCCGAAGCGACCGGTGGGAAGCTTTCTATTCCTCGGGCCGACCGGCGTCGGCAAAACAGAGATGGCGAGGGCCTTGGCGGAGTTTCTCTTCGGCAGCGAGGATGCCATGATTCGCCTCGACATGAGCGAGTTCATGGAAAGACACGAGGTCTCGAAGCTCATAGGCGCTCCCCCCGGGTACGTGGGGTATGAAGAGGGCGGCAAGCTTACAGAGATGGTGAGGCGACGTCCCTATTCGATCGTCCTCTTCGACGAGATAGAGAAGGCTCACCCCGACGTTTTTAACATCTTGCTCCAGATCCTTGAAGATGGCAGACTGACCGACGGTCAGGGTCACGTGGTGGACTTCCGCAATACGGTGATCATAATGACCAGCAACGTCGGCGCTCAGGACCTCATGAAGGGGACGACGCTCGGATTTTCCTCCGGCGAGGGCCCTGCTATGGACTGGGACAAGGTGTGCGAACGCATAAGGGAAGCCGTGCGGCATACCTTCCGCCCCGAGTTCTTGAACAGGATCGATGAGATGGTGATCTTTAAACCCTTAGGCAAGGCTGAGCTTTTAAAGATCGTAGATCTCATGCTCAAAGAGGTGGAAAAGCGCCTCTCGGACCAGGGCGTCCGTATCGTGGTCTCCCAAGCAGCCAGGGAGTTGCTGTTGACTGAGGGCTTCGATCCCAAGTTCGGAGCGCGCCCCTTGAGGCGTACCGTCCAAAGGATGGTAGAGGACAGGCTCGCTGACGAGCTCTTGGAGGGAACGATCAAACCGGGCGATGTGGTATACGTGGATGTAGAGGATGGTAAGCTCACCTTCAGGAGGGAAGTCGCCTCGACTGAAGAAGTTATGCCCGCTACCGGCACCAACGATGCGGCGCGATAAAACCGTCGATTTACTGTAGATAGTTAAGGGGAAAGCCGCGGGGTATGGGTATGGTCATATCCCGCGGCTTCTGTTATTATCCTTGTTAGTAGCGGTGATCCTTAGCCCTATAAAGGAGGTTTTGTCTCATGTATGGCGGCTTTGACATTTTTTGGCTGATATTTTTGTTCTTCATCTTAATGCCAATGCTGAAGCAGTGGAACTTAGAGCGCCAACGGATGGCGGCGATTCGCTCCATAGAGAATAAAACCAAGAGTCGCGTAATCACTTTGATCCACAGGCAGGAGAGCGTCGGCTTTCTGGGCATGTTCGCCAGGAACTTCATAAACATCGAGGATTCGGAAGAGGTTCTGCGAGCCATACGGCTAACCCCTAAGGATATGCCCATCGATATCATCATGCACACCCCCGGGGGGCTGCTTCTTGCAGCCGAACAGATAGCGAACGCCTTGAAGAAGCATCCGGCCAAGGTGACGGTATTTGTACCGCACTATGCCATGTCCGGAGGAACGCTCATAGCGCTTGCCGCAGATGAAATAGTCATGGACGAGCACGCCGTCTTGGGGCCTGTGGATCCTCAGTTGGGACAGATGCCGGCAGCCTCTATATTGAAGGTGGTCGAAGAAAAGCCTAAGAACGAGATCGACGACCAGACGCTCATAATGGCAGATGTAGCCGCAAAGGCCCTTCGTCAGACGCGCGCCTTCGTCTTCGGCCTGTTAAAGGATAAGATGTCGGAGGATAAAGCCAGGGACATCGCCCAGGTGTTGTCCGAAGGAAGGTGGACGCACGATTATCCGATATCCTCGGAAGAGGCTGCGGCCCTTGGGCTTCCCGTCTCCATAAATATGGAAGAGGAAATACGACAGCTCATGCACTTATATCCTCAGTCGGGCAGGGGGCGCCCCTCGGTGCATTATGTGCCGCTTCCGTATCACAGCTCCCCATCGGAAAAGAGGGTAATTCAGTAAAGGGCTCGAAGATTGCGGTCTCTATGGGACGACTAAGGCGTAAGGTAGAGGACGCTCCTCTCCGCCCGGTGGGTGATTTACCAGTGCTCCATCGAGCCAGAGGGCGGAGGAGCCTCCTCCATCCAAGTTCAATGCCTCTTTCAAGCCAAGGCTATAAGCGAGTTTTCGGGCCTCTTCGAGCGTGGCTCCCTGACTGTGCCACGAATCCCGCCCATCTATGACGATCCACCAGACTCTTTGTCCGTCATGCCCTAACATAGTTCTGGGGTGCTTTACCTCTGTCAGCGTCGGCGCGAAGCGCTCATCTCTGTAGTATGGCTTTCCTTCGTGTATAAGCAGCGGACCTGCCTGGACGATGTTTTTCGTCTCGGCGAAGGCTGGGTCACCGAAAAGAGTTGCGACCTGCGCTGATGCGCCCAATTTCATCCCGGCCAGGAAGACCCGTGCTCGTCCTCTTCCTACGATGAGGAAGCCATCCCCTGGAATATAATGTTGCGAAGAGACAGAAGGCGTCTTCCACCTCAAGATGCCCTCCCTAACGGAGCCTTCCATCGCATCATGCGGTATTTTTAAGGCCTGCGCCCCGAAGTGAGGAGTGTAGATGGAAAAGCCGTTGAAGCTCGGCGGCTCGTTGAAGCAATCTATCGGGAACGCTGTGCCTCCGAGGTGCAGCCATGCCTTTACATTTCCAGGTCCGAAATGCCATTTGCCACCTTCGTCCCAGCCCGCGGCGTTCCTTTCTCCGAAGCTGTGACGGGCCAAAGTCCCGTCGATCTTGAGGGTACCTATGGGTAGATCCCACGCGAAGAAGCCGCCGTTTATGGCCGCTTTAGCGCCGCTCTCTGAGGCGATCTCGGAAATGGGAAGGCGCCTCTTGCCAAAAGGAGCGGCCGGCAAGATGCTGGGCGCGACTTTTGGATCTATAACCAGAGCGCTCCAAAACAGCGCTCCAGCAGGTGGCCCTCCATGGGGTAAAAGTATCCCTCGAAATTCTTGCGGCAACGCCGAAAGGGCCCTCCACCCCTTTAAATAGCTGTCAAATGGTCCTATGGCGACGTGGAGTGCGCAATCATCCGACGTGATCAAGACGTCATACCCCATCGCTTCTAACTTGCCCTTGAGATTTTGAGCTGCTTGTGTAGCTTCTATTGGAAATTCCTTTATCTTTATGATCCACATGGCGGGCGGAGCTCCCGTGCCGTGGCGATGGACTTTAAGTTCTCCGAAGCCTATATCTACGGACTTCTCGAAAGCGCAACCTTGCTTACATGCCCTTAGCCACTGTGTTAGAATCGAAAGGTCCGCTGCCGATAGATTTTCCTCGGGTTGGTCGACCAAATCTTGAGGGATCGGAGGTCGCATTCTCTGAGCTATCTCTACATATGGAACGAAGGGAGATGAAGGAGAGAACGTGCCGTTAGTTTCGGCTATGAGTTTTTTGGAAGTTTGGGCCACATGATTCCACCCCATGGCACGGATGGCTAAATATATGGCCTCAAGCTTGGTGATCTCCAAGGTGGGGTAATAGTATTCCCCCGGTGGGAGTATCCCGTAAACCGCCGCAGAGCGGGCTGCTGCTTCATATGGTGCCCCTTTTGGGATATCTTTGATCACCTCTCCGCTGGAAGTGCGCAAGGGGATTTCAAGCGCCTTCATTATCTCAGCCACCGCTTGCCCCCTCGTAATGGCCTCTCCCGTGCCCGTAAGGCCAAGTGCAACAATGAGCAGTATCGCCGCAACCCACCCCGGGGTCAGGCCTTTACTTTTTGTGTTTTCATCCCTAATAGACATCTCCCGCGTCTTCGCTTTTTTCTTCACTTGTAGATAGCCTCCTGCTTAACCGAGCCCCAATCGCGGAACGACCGGGGCAAAATGCTATAAAGGAAGTAGCCGAAGTTTTTAAAATTGCCGAGTGAAGCACGTTAACTTGTAGCTTAAACCCCTACGGTGCGGATCGATTATATCTTATGTCGCCAGGCATGTCTGGCTCGACGATATCTTGTAAAGAGTTATGCACAACCCTTAAAGCAGCCACGATCGTAGCCACCGGTTTTTTGTTGACAGGCGTCGATATTCTACATATAATGATCCTCGCTAAGTAGCGGGGCTGTGGCGCAGAGGGAGCGCGCTTCCTTGGCATGGAAGAGGTCGGGGGTTCAATTCCCCCCAGCTCCACCAGTGAATTCTGGGAGGTTAAGAGCCTCCCATTTTTCTTTGCTCGGTTCATAAGAGCCTAACGATTGCTTTAGCTCTGATCGTGTTACTATTATTCAGGAAACATCTTTAGCAAAGGGGGGGTGGGAAAATGAGCCCTCGGGGTCGTCATTTCATAGTAGAAGCTTCTGGCTGCAAAGAGATTATAGGCGAAGTTGATCGCATGCAGGAAGTGCTCGTTGAAGCCGCCAGACGCGCCAAGACACAAGTATGGGCTGTTTCTTTCTATCGTTTCCCTCCAAACGGCGTGAGCGGCGTAGTGGTAATAAGCGAGTCCCACCTATCTGTGCATACATGGCCCGAGTTTGGCTATATGGCGCTCGACATCTACACCTGCGGCGAGGAGAGCCTTCCCGAAGTGGCTGTAGATTACGTGGTTGAACAGGTGGGTGCTGTCTACTCTCATGTGACGGAGATAACGCGCGGCCTTGACGACGGAGATAACGAATTCTACCACTCGCTCATCACGTGGGAAGAGGATCTGCGCTCCAAGAGTGCGCATTAAAGTTGGCGGAGGGCGAGGGATTCGAACCCCCGGTGGCGTTAAAGCCACAAGTGATTTCAAGTCACCCGCCTTCGACCGCTCGGCCAGCCCTCCCTTCGTCATATTATAAGATAACGGTGGGGAAAATGGCAGGGGTTGAAGGTCGTCATTTGGTTGTTCTTTGCGGGAGGCGTGTTTGTCTTTTTGTGCTATAGCAACCTTGACTTGATGAGATAGCGAAAGGGGGCGATTTGGCATGGCGCGCACAGCACGCGGTATTTTTTTGATGTTTTTGTTGCTCTGCGGCGCGGGATTGGCATCTGCCCAAGATTCTTGTGAGGGGGAAGTGACTTCGAACCTCGCGATACCTGAGCTTTCGTGGCGTTATGATGCCGAAGAAGGATTATTTTCCCTGATGGCCACATTGCTTAACATATCTTCTGCGGACGTCAAAGGAGCTGCGTTAGTTGTAGAGCTCTACGATGCTTCGGGAAATCTCGTGGCAGACGGTTGGACTTTGTCACGACCCACGACTTTGACTCCGGGTGAGGTGGGCGAAGTCGACCTTTACCTGCGGTTGAAGTCTTATCCTGCTGTAGTAAAGGTATTGCCGGATGAGGGACGTTTCTATGGATGAAGACCGTAAAAGGTTGCGTCGCAACCTCTTGCCGCCGCTCTTGACAGGAGGCAAATTAGAAGTTAAAGTAAACATGATTTAGGAATGCCTAAAAAAGAGAGGCGGTGCGAACAATGAACCGTTCAGTTTATTTCGACCATTCTGCCACCACGCCAGTGGATCGCCGTGTCTTGGCGGCGATGACCCCTTATTTTTCTCAAGACTTTGGCAATCCGAATAGCCTTCACGTGTGGGGCAGGAAGGCGCGCCAGGCCGTCGATGAAGCGCGCAATAAAGTGGCCGGGCTCATAAACGCCGACCCAGCAGAGATAATCTTCACCGGTGGCGGGAGCGAGGCCGATAACCTCGCAATAAAGGGCGTAGCCTTCGCATTAAAAGAAAAGGGGCGTCACATTATAACGTCGGCCACGGAGCATCACGCCGTCCTCCATACGTGCGAGTGGCTCGGCAAGGAG
>LGFQ01000037.1 GCA_001508935.1 Synergistales bacterium 54_24 | reverse complement strand
TCTTCGGTCAGAGGTGGGTCTATAATCGAGAAGTGTAAGTTTGTCGAAGGTGGTAATGGCTATGTTGCAGGCTGTAAAGAAAATGTTGGGTTTCGACCCGAACGAGCGCACTCTGAAACGATATAGCGCCATAGTGAGCGAGATCAATGCCCTCGAACCTCAGATGGAGCAGATGAGCGACGAGGAGCTGGCCTCCGCTATAGCCAAGTTCAAGGAGCGCGTCCAAAACGGCGAGGCCGTGGACGACTTGCTCGTCGATGTGTTCGCCGTGGTGCGCGAGGCTGCCAAAAGGACTTTGGGCATGCGCCACTTCGATGTCCAGCTCATGGGAGGCATCGCCCTCCATGAGGGGAAGATAGCGGAGATGAAAACGGGCGAGGGAAAGACGCTCGTAGCCACGCTCGCTGTCGTACTCAACGCCTTGTCAGGCAACGGCGTCCACGTGGTGACCGTCAACGACTATTTGGCTAAGCGCGACGCGGAGTGGATGGGCGCCGTATATCGCTTCCTCGGCCTATCCGTGGGCGTAATCTACGCCATGATGGATCAGGGCGAGCGGCAGAGGGCTTATCAGGCCGATGTCATTTACGGTACGAACAGCGAGTTCGGCTTTGACTACCTGAGGGATAACATGGCCGTCAGCAGATCTCAGCTGGTCCAGAGGGGGCATCATTACGCTATCGTGGACGAGGTGGACTCGATCCTCATAGACGAGGCGCGCACCCCACTTATAATCTCCGGCCCCTCAGAGGAAAGCGACGAACCATACAAACTCGCCGATCGCATAGCTAAGCAATTGAAACAAGGCGTCCACTTCGAGATCGACGAGAAGGAGCGAAACGCAGCGTTGACGGAGGAGGGGATAGCCCACTGTGAAGAGCTTTTGGGCGTAGAGGAGCTCTTCAGCGATTACTCCACCTCCGAGATGGCCCACAAGATCGTTCAAGCCCTCAAGGCGAGGCACCTCTTCCATCGCGATACACATTACGTAGTGAGGGATGGGGAAGTGGTGATCGTCGACGAGTTTACGGGGCGACTCATGTTCGGCAGGCGCTACTCCGATGGCCTTCACCAGGCCATAGAGGCAAAGGAAGGGGTGCGCATAGGGAAGGAAAGCCAGACGCTCGCCACGATAACGCTTCAAAACTATTTCCGCATGTACAAAAAACTCGCGGGCATGACCGGCACGGCCGCCACGGAGGCTGAGGAGTTTAAAGAGATATACGGCCTTGACGTGGTGGTCATACCTACGAACAAGCCCATGATCCGCGTCGATCATCCGGATGTCATCTACCGCACAACGAGGGAGAAATTTGCGGCTGTGGCGGATGAGGTGCACGAGCGTTACAAGGTCGGCTCTCCAGTGTTGGTAGGTACTACATCCATAGAGAACTCAGAGCGGCTGAGCAAACTCCTCAAGGCGAGGGGTGTGCCCCACCAAGTTCTGAACGCCAAATACCACGAGAAAGAGGCGGCTATCGTCGCCCAGGCCGGCAGGCTTGGAGCCGTCACCGTGGCAACAAATATGGCCGGCAGAGGAACAGACATTCTTCTGGGCGGAAATCCGGATTTTCTGGCCCGCGAAGAGGCCCTTCGAAAGGGGATAGATCCCGTAAGCGATCCCGAAGGCTATGCGGCGCTGCGCGAGCAGATGCGCACTCTGTGCGCCGCAGAGCACGATCGGGTCGTTTCCTTGGGTGGGCTTCACGTTATCGGCACGGAACGGCACGAAGCCAGGCGCATAGACAACCAGCTCAGGGGGCGCAGCGGTCGCCAGGGAGATCCCGGATCGTCGCGTTTTTATCTCTCCTTGGAGGACGACCTACTGCGCGTCTTTGGGTCCGAGAGGATACAGGGGATCATGGAGAAGCTCGGCATGGAAGAAGGGGAAGCCATCGAGCATCCCCTCCTCACGAAGGCCATCGAGTCGGCTCAGAAGCGAGTGGAGCAGTATCACTTCGATATCCGTAAACAACTGTTGCAATACGATGGTGTTTTGAATCAGCAGCGTGAGACCGTATATGGAGAGCGGCGCCGCATCCTCTTCGCTGAGGACTTGATAGAGGAGGCGTGGCAGGTGGTGGAGGATGCCATAAGCGGCATCTTAGAGCGCGCCTTTCCCGAAAACGGTGAGCCCCAGGTCAGGGCGGCTGCTTTGCGGCTCAGGAACATCTTCGGCCCAGGCATTGAAAAGCACTTGGAGGGCGTAGATGCGCGCGCCCTGCTGCCGGAAGCTGAGAAAGCGGTCGTTTCGGAGGCCAGGCGGCACTTTGATGAGAAGGTCGAAGAGTTGGGCCACGATGTGGCGAATGAACTCTTTCGCTTCATCCTTCTGCATGTTTTAGATAGCCATTGGAAGGAACACCTCCTCGCGATGGATGAGCTCAGGCGAGGCATAGGCTTGCGCGCTTTAGGGCAGAAGGATCCACTGCTCGAGTATCAATTCGAGTCCTTTAACCTATTCCAGGAGATGTTCGAGGGCGTGCGAGAAAAGGTAGCGGAGCTGGCGATGAAGGTTTCGGTCGCAAGAGAGGAGCGTAGGCCCATCGGTCGAGCGGTTCCTGCGGCGCAAGGCCATAAAGTTCCGGTGGGGGTCGGTTCGCCCTCCGGTGGAGGCTCCAAAGCGCCAAGTCATAAAGTGAAAGTGGGGCGAAACGACCCATGTCCTTGTGGAAGCGGCAAAAAATACAAGCATTGCTGCGGGAAGAGCGCATGATGACTCTTCGAAGACCCTACTTGCTCTATATAGCGGCGATATGCCTGTGCTTTTCCCTTTTCTTCTCTCTTCCCTCCTTCGCTGAGGAGTGGAGCCCGCCGGTGGAAATCTTGCGCTTATACCGCGAAGCCCCTCCGCTTGAAGCATACGAAGGGGCTTCTGCTATGGTGTGGTTGCGGGAAAACCGCTATCGCCTCCTTTCGAGCGGGGATATGGAACAGGTTACGCGTTGGCTCATCTTCGCCAACGGCCCACTCAAGGAGAGCTGGAGGACTTGGAAAATCCCCGTGCCGCACAAGGGAGAACTCACCTTGCAGGAAGCGGCGCTTTACGACCCCGTGTCGGGCAGGCTCATATCCCCCCTTGTACCTTCGAGCGAGAAAGACGGCGTTCCCTTCGTAACCGTAAGAGTCCCGCCCTTGGACGGCAACTACGTTTTGGCCATCGCCTATCGGAGGATCTTTCCCAAAAGGTACAATGTGGATGATGTGCTATGGGCCGTACTCGACCTGCCGCAATGGGAGCAACGGGTGGACGTAGAGGTGCCGTCCGGGATGCAGCTCTCTTGGTATTCTTCGGCAGGAGAACCTAAGTTGGAAAGAGGAGGCGTAGCAGACCATTATGTCTGGCAGATCTTAAACCAGCCTCCCTGGGTCGGGAAGGGGATTTTGGCGCAAAAGGAGAGGGTTTTAGCCTTTAGCCTGCGCGAAGGGGCGATTAACGCCCTGCAGCCCCTGATGGACTGGGTGAACTCGACGGGCTCGATCATGCCTCAGTTTGTCAAAGACGCCTTGAAAGATACGAACAAGGCCAAAGCCGGACAACGCATCATAGATTGGACGCTCGACCCGAAGAAAAAACTCGGCGGAGTGCCCTGGGACTGGGCACGCCCAGCATCCGAGTTGCCAACCGAGGGGCCTTGGTCTGAATGGGAAAGGGTGGCGCTGCTGCATCACTGGCTGAAGAGTGCCGATTGGAAATCCGAGGTGTTGTGGCTTCCGGCATTCCCGTTAGCGGACGAAGTGCCTGGCACTGGGAGGATCTGGCTCCGTCCCGTGCTCCGCCTTTCTGCCCCCGGCGTTTCTCAGTACTATCTCGATGGCAGGCACCCCGTAATAAACGGCGTGCCGAGCTCTCTTTCGGGGCGCACTTTATACGCCTTGGAAGGCGCCAATGTCATCAAGGATGTAATACCCCAAGGGAGCTATTCCGACCACCGCTTCACTATCAGGTGGAACGTCTCGGTCGATGAGAATGGAAGCGGAAGCGGTGAGGTTTCGCTCCACTTGCGGGGCGGTTGGATTGAATTAATGCCTGAGGGAGAATCGAGCGATATCAAGGAACTATTAGACAGCTTCATCTGGCCTTCGGGCCTTCAAATTGACGTAGCGAATGCCGCTGTCGAGGTATTGAAAGATGCTTACCGCATCACTGTGCCCTTTTCAGGGATGGTCGCAATACCGGCTGGAGGGCAAATGCTTTTGAGGCTTCCGTCGGCGGTGCCGAAGGATTTGCTGTCGATAGGAAACTTCGCACCCCCTTATCGCTTCCTCTTCCCCTTTATAGTAGAGCAAGAAGGCCGATTCACTCTCCCTAAAGGATACGACGTGGTCTCCTCGCCGCCGATCAGAGGAGGGGGTAGGGACGTGGCCTTTAAAGAGGAGTTGAAGTGGAACGCGAGGAGGAGGTTTTTGAATTCTTCTTATATGTTAATCTTGAAATCGTCGACTGTGGATATAAACACCTCCGCAGAATTATCTGATGCATTGAAAGAAATGATGCGGTGGAACGAAGTGACGGTGCCTTTCAGGAAGCGCTAAAGGTTTCAGCAGAGGTGATGACATGAAAGACATAGACGAACAGCTGAAAGAATTGTTCATGGAAGCTGTAAAGGCGGTGGCTGCGAAGAGGGGAGTGGAACTGCCCGAAGGCTTTGACATCTTTTTGGAAAGACCGAGGCGACCGGAGCTGGGGGATTGGGCCACAACTGTGGCGATGCAGCTCGCTAAAACCTTCGGCGAACGCCCCTTTGATCTTGCAAACGAGATAATCTCAAACCTCCCCCAAAACCCGCACGTGGAACACATCGCCGTGGCGGGGCCCGGCTTCATAAACATATCCTTGACGAGGGAGTGGGAGGCCTCGCTCCTTCGCGAAATTCTCTCTTCGCCAGAGGAATACGGCCGCTCCGATCTCGGAGGCGGCCGCAGGGTTCAGGTGGAATTCGTGAGCGCAAACCCCACAGGGCCGCTGCACGTAGGACACGGTAGGGGGGCCGCCGTCGGCGATGTAACAGCCAATATCCTCGCTATGGCAGGCTGGCGGGTTGAGCGGGAGTACTACATAAACGATGCGGGGTTACAGATGGAGCTTTTGGGCCGCTCTGTTCAGTCGCGCTACTTTGAACTGCTCGGAGAGCCCGAGAAAGCGCCCTTCCCTGAGGATGGCTACAAGGGCGATTACACCTACGACCTGGCCAGGGGGATAATAGAAGCCGAGGGGGATCGTTTTCTAAAGGTAAGGCTTGAAGAGAGTCTGCCAGCCTTTATAACCCGTTCTGCCAGGGAGATCTTAAAATGGATAAAGAAGGATTTGGATGACTTCCGCGTCCACTTCGATGTCTGGTATTCTGAAAAGGCACTCTATGAGAAAAACCTCGTGGATGAAACTATATCCTTCCTCAGGAACAGAGGATATACCTATGAAAAGGACGGGGCGCTTTGGTTTCGGTCTACCGCCTTTGGGGACGAGAAAGACCGGGTGCTCATAAGGAGTAACGGGTCTCCCACATACTTCGCCTCCGATGTGGCCTATCATAAGGACAAATTCGACAGGGGCTTTGACATGGTCGTCGACGTGTGGGGGGCAGACCATCACGGCTACATCCCGCGCATGAAAGCCGCAGTCCAGGCCCTCGGCAGGTCGCCTGATGACCTCAAGATTCTTTTGATCCAGCTCGTGAACCTCTTCTCTGGTGAGGGGCAGGTTTCCATGTCAAAGCGTTCCGGCGAATTCGTCACCCTTCGCCAGGTGATCGACGAGGTTGGGGTTGACGCGACGCGCTACTTTTTCCTGATGAGGCGCTGCGATAGTCCCTTGGATTTTGACCTCGAGTTGGCCAAACGAGCGTCGCTTGAAAACCCCGTATTTTATGTCCAATATGCTTGTGCGAGGATAAACAGCATATTTCGCGAGGCCGCCTCGAGAGGCGTTTGTCTTCCTCCGGTTGAAGCGTTGGACATCGCCTCGTTGGGCACCGCCGAGGAGAGAAAGCTCATAAAGACGCTTTCGACCTTTCCGGAAGAGGTGGAAGGAGCAGCGGGCGAGCTTGCCCCTCATCGCCTCGTAAATTTTGCATATCAGTTGGCGGGCGATTTTCATGTCTTTTACAACGCCAACCGCGTTTTGGGGGCTGGCGAGTCGCTGGAGCAATCGAGGCTGCTTTTGGTGCGAGCGACCCAGCTGGTGTTAGAAAAGACCCTCGGTCTCTTAGGGATATCGATCCCCGAGAGGATGTGAAGGATGTTACGCCTCCGTTGGATATTGTGCCTGACCATCATCGGCTTAATGGCTGCAATTTTGACGACGAGCTATGTCATGGAGTTGTCTCGATTGCGGCATTTATCCTCGGCGATCGACCAGCGAGTGGCGGAATTGGTGAGGCTTAAGAGGAGGATCCAAGACAAAGAGGAGAAGATACTCTATTACAAAACGGAAGAGGGTATCGCGCGCGAGGCGAGGGAGCAGTTTAATCTCGTGATGCCGGGAGAACGCATATATCGCATAGAAGTTGCCAGTCCCGACCTAACACGTTAGGTTGCTGCTAAATGAAACAACAGGCAGCGCTGGTGCGTTGGCCCTTCTCAAGCAAAAACTTCGTTTAAGTCCTCAGATGGGGCATAGGCTCCACGTTACTCCGATTTTTAGACGAGGAAAACCGACCCGTTGCCTCGAAAGGCATCATGGCATATAATGCCAATGGTATATCCCTGCCTCTCTCGAGAGGAGAGGCCGTCAGTCCGAGGGGAGGAGGTGAAGCGGTGCGGCCTTACGAGATGATGGTCCTCTTCCATCCTGAGCTTGAGGACCACAAGGCAGCCGTCGATGAAGTCGGCGAGCTGATAAAAGGCATAGGTGGCGAGATAGTCAAGGTCGATTTGTGGGGAAAGAGACGCCTTGCCTATCCCATCCAGAAGCAGGGGGAGGGCTTTTACGCGGTTTACGCCTTCAACATGGAGCCGTCTCAGGTAAAGGAGCTGCGACGTCGCGTGCGACTCCAATCTTCTGTGATGCGTCACATGTTGGTGCGCCCTGATGTGTGAGGAGTTGAGTTCTCGTGGTTAGAGGGTTCAATAAAGTGATATTGATGGGTAACCTGGCGCGTGACCCCGAAGTGCGCTACACTGCCAATAAACAAACGGTGACCCGTTTGACGGTGGCCGTCGGCCGGCAGTGGAAGGACAAAAACGGCGAGCTAAAGGAACAGACGGATTTCATTCCGGTAGTTGTATGGGGACCCCAGGCAGAGTCGTGCGAGCGCTACCTGCGCAAGGGGCGTCCTGTCCTCGTGGAAGGCAGGTTTCAGGTTCGAAATTTTGAGACGAACACGGGGGATCGCCGTTGGGTATCCGAAGTGGTGGCCACGAGCGTGGTCTTCTTAGGCTCTTCTGCGCGGGGAGAGGATTTGGAGCCGGCACCCAGGAGGTTTGAGCGGCCTCAGGTCGGCAAAGTTCGCGATGAAGGGGGCCTCTCCGAGGATTTTCCGCTCGACTTCTCGGAGATGCCGACAGAAGAGTCCGGAGACGACGAGGCAGATGTCCCCTTTTAACGCTATGAGGAGGTTTTGATTGGTATGGCAACATATAGAAGGCGCAAACGTCGTCCCAAGGTATGCCACTTTTGTTCCGACGACGTGAAGAGAGTGGACTACAAAGAGATAGATAAACTGCGCAGATACCTCACGGAGCGCGGAAAAATAGTCCCCCGCCGGGTGACGGGGAATTGCGCCAAGCACCAAAGACAGCTTACGAGGGCCATAAAGCGCGCCCGCATAATGGCTCTGTTGCCGTTCGCGTCTGAGTGAGGCGTCGATCCTTTGGACGGATCAGCTGCGGAAGGTATGGCTTTGCAAAAAAGAGGAGAGGCGCCTCTCCTCTTTTTTGCATCTTGGGAGGTATAACATGAGACCGCGAGATTTAGTGGAAGCATCCCTGTTGGTGGCCTTGTCGGTGGTGCTGTTTATGGCCTCGAATTATTTGCCCCTGCTCGGGATGGTTATATCGCTCTTTTGCCCCGTGCCTCTGGTTATAATGGGGTTGCGCGCTTCCGTTCGCGGTGCAATCTTGGGCGCAGCTGTAGCTTCTCTCCTCGTGACTGCCCTCGTCGGGGTGATGGGGGGAGCGCTCTTCCTCTTCAGCTTCGCTATCTTGGGGGTCAGCCTCGGATATTTTGCGCGCCGCTTCGGCAGGGCCACTGAGATATTGTTCTACGGCGTGCTCGTGTCGCTGGCGAGCAAAATCCTGTTGATAGCCGTCGTCAAGGCGGCAACGGGTGTAAATCCCATGGCCATGGACCCGAGCACTTTGAAAGAAGGAATGGGATGGGCTGCGGGGTTGTTTGAAGGAATGGGACTTTCGGCCGACTCGCTTCAAAAGCAGATAGACCAGATGAGCCAGATCTTACACCTCATGTTTCCTGCCGTGTTGGTTATGGCCTCTGCGCTGGATTGCGTATTGAGCTACGCCGTGAGCGCTTTTGTGCTCAAGAGGATAGGGAAAGGAGAACTGCCGCCGATACCCAATTTTGGCGGATGGCGCTTCCCCAAGAGCCTTTTTTGGGCCTACTTCGCTTCCTTCCTCTTTACGTTATTGGGGGGCGGTAAAGGCTTTCTCTTTTTGGTCGGTTTGAATTTGAGGCTTGTAGTAACTATGCTTTTTTTCTTGGAAGGCGCTGCCGTGTTGTGGTATTTCCTCGCCCGCAAGGGCGTTCCGATAGCGTTGCGCGTAATGGCATGTGTCTTCGTGGTCCTTGTGCCGTTTTTATCAAACGCCTTGGTGATCTTGGGCATTGTCGATCTGTGGTTAGATTTGAGGTCTCGTTTCGGGAAGTGATATATATTGTAGTATAGCGTTATTTTCCGCTGGTGGCGAGCCATTTCTATTGTGATTCAAAGCCGTAAAGCCGAAAGGTGCGAGGTGGAATGTATAAATGAAAGTGATATTGAAACAGGATGTGGAAAAATTGGGCAGGCGCGGCGATCTTGTGGAGGTGGCCGATGGCTACGGCCGCAATTTCTTGATTCCACGAGGTCTTGCTGTAGAAGCAACCGAAGCAAAGTTGAGAGAGTGGAAGAGCATCCAGGAGGGGAAGGCGGCGCGAGAAAAGAGATCTGAGGAGGAAGCCAGAGCGAAAAAGAAGAACCTACAGGGCAAGCGGATAACGGTCAAAATGAGTGCCGGAGAGAAGGGCAGGCTCTTCGGCAGCGTCACCACAGCTCAACTGGCTGAGGCAATAGAGGAACAGTTGGGAATTAAAGTCGACAAGAAACTCATCAAGATCGAGGAGAACATCAAGCAAATCGGCGTATTTCCCTTCAAGATCAGGCTTTATCCTGGCGTTGAGGCTGAGCTATCCGTGAAGGTGGAGGCAGGTTAGCATGGCACTTCCTTTTGATCGAATTCCTCCTCACAACTTAGAGGCCGAGCGCGCTGTTCTCGGGTCATGCCTACTGAGCCAAGATGCGCTGATCGTGGCCGTCGAGGGGCTTTCTCCCGCTGATTTCTATGATATGCGTTATAAGCAGGCCTTTGAGATGGTCAGCGATATGGTCCGAAAGGGGAAGCCCGTAGATCCTCTCACGTTTTTGGAGGAGGCTAACCGTAGGGAGGTAGCGGATCGTTTGGGCGGCCAGGCTTTCGTGGCTGAGCTTATCGATGCCGTCCCTACGACGGCCAACGTGGAATATCACGTGCAGATAGTGCGCGACAAAGCGATCCATCGCCGTCTCATTCAAGCGGGCGGAGAGATAGCGAAGCTCGGTTATGCCGAGGATAAAGAGCTGGATGAGGTTTTGGACGAGGCGGAGCGCACCCTCTTCGAGGTAACCCAGAGGGGAAGCGGCGTATCTTTCCGCCATGTGGGAGCCATATTGAGCTCTACCTTTCAAGAGATAGAGGCGCGCTTTCACCAGGGCGGGCACATCACCGGCGCCCCCTCCGGCTTTATAGATTTGGACAGGCTGACCGGCGGTTTCCAGCCCGGGAGTTTCAACATCATAGCGGCTCGTCCCTCCATGGGTAAAACCGCCCTCGCGCTCGGCCTCGCTATGCATACCGCCTTGGAGGTCGGATCTCCGGTCCTCGTGTTCAGTTTGGAGATGAGCGCCGAACAGCTGGTTCAACGCATGCTCGGCGCAGAGGCTCGTGTCAACATCCACGACTTAAGGACCGGTGCCTTCGCGGATGAGGCTTGGGATGACCTGGCCGAGGCGGCCGGAAGGCTCTCTCAGTCGCCGATATATATCGACGACAGTTCGCTCCTTTCGACGATGGACCTGAGAGCTCGCTGCAGGAGGTTCAAGGCCAAGTTTCCGGATTTAGGGCTCGTGGTGGTGGATTACCTGCAGCTCATGTCTTTGCATCGGCGGATCGAGAGCAAACAACAGGAGGTGGCAGAGATTTCGAGGGCACTCAAGGGCATAGCCAGAGAACTCAACATCCCAATACTTGCCCTGTCGCAGCTATCTCGCGCTGTCGAAGCGCGACAGGACAAGCGCCCGCAGCTCTCAGACCTGAGGGATAGCGGTGCTATAGAGCAGGACGCGGACCTCGTCATGCTCCTCTACAGGCCGGGCTACTATTCGTCTGTGCCCGAAGACGAAAGCATGGCCGAGCTGATAATTGCCAAACATCGCAATGGGCCGACGGGCGTGGTGCGCCTCATCTTCTTGAAGGAATACACCCGCTTCGTCAACGCAGAGCGGCTGCTCATTTGAAGAATTTGTCCGCCTTCGGCGGATCACCTTGTGGGGGGTGATCTTCTGTGGAGGGAGAATATAAAGTTGACGTAAAGCGGATACTTGGCTTTCGCCTCAAAGGGAATCAGGCCGAAACCCCTCAGGGTGGTAGAGAGCTCGCCAATTTGCCGATAGGCGATATAAGGCCCAACCTGTCTCAGATGAGGCAGAAGATCGATGAGGACGACCTCGCGGAGCTGGCTGAATCCATAAAGTCGCTGGGAGTGATTCAACCCATCGTTGTTAGGCCCTTAGAAGAAGGGTATGAGCTGGTGGCTGGAGAGCGGCGCCTCAGGGCGGCGAAGATGGCTGGCCTTGAATTCATCCCTGCGATAGTGGTCAATATGGACGACTTAGCCTCGAGCCTCTCGGCCCTCGTGGAGAACATCCAGCGGAAGGACCTATCGGCCGTAGAAGAGGCACGTTGTCTGGCCGACCTGCTTCAGGCTACGGGCTGGACCCAGGTGGAACTGGCGAAAAGGCTCGGTCGATCACAGGCCGCGTTGGCCAACAAATTGAGGCTTTTACAGCTCGATGAGGATGTTCAAAAGATGGTCGTAGATGGCAAGCTCTCCGAGCGGCAAGCGAGGGCCCTCCTCTCCTTGCCAGTCGAGGCGCAGCGCGAAGTGGCAGATATGATCTGCAGGAACGAGGTAAAAATAGAAGACCTGGAGCATACCGGCCGCCGCAGGCGCAGAAAAGAGAGGCTCATCGAGTTAGGTCAAAGGGGAGAGCTGGGCGACATACTTCTTCAGAAGCTGTCCGAGGTGGTGCAAGAAGCCAGGAAGAGCGGCATACCTGTAGCCTGGAGGATCAAGGAGTTCGCTCACAGCCGCCTCGTCATGGAGATCACGGTCGACCTCAAAAAGGATGAGACGATAGATGACTCCAAGAGCTGATAAAGGCGAATCAACCCTATGTCCCAGCAGGCGCTATGTTTTTCTCTGCTTCTTCGTCTCGTTAGCGCTGCCGAATATAGTCTTTTCCGGTGATTTTTGGTTTCAAACGCTTCATTTAATGAAGTGGGTATTTGCCTTGGTGCCAATTGCTGTCCTTTGCGTTGTGGCAGGGTATCGCCTCTTTAAATACGGACATGAAGAGTTAAACTTCTTTTTGGATCCCTTTGGCGTCCTGTGGCTGGTGCTACTGCTTTTCGTATCTCTTCAACCGTTTTGGGCACCCATAAAGTCCCCTCCCACTTTCATCAGAGAGTGGTTCTTTTTTTCTGCACTTTGGGCAGCATATTTGTTTTTTTACCATTCTTTTTGCAACGAATACCTGATGCCCATCGTTTTGGGAGGTTCGCTCAATGCCGCTTTAAACGTGGTTTTTGCCGAACTTCAATTGTCAGGCTTAAATAGCCCTTTCCCTTTCATTGTTCCTGCTTCTGGGAATTATATAGGAAATACAGGTCAACAGAACATGTTAGCCTTGTGGGTAGCGTGTGGTTTGCTGGGGGGTATTTACGTTTTTTTAAAGATTTTAAATTTAAGAGGTGAGATCTCGAAGCGGCTTTATCGTTCGATTTTTGCCTTAAATCTTGTCCTATTTTTAGTCAACAGTTGGGGTCTGTGGTCTTCTACGAGCCGTTCAGGTCTTCTTGCCCTTGCCTCGGGCTCCTTAGCGCTCCTCTTTCTCACCAAGAGATGCTTTGATCGTAAGAGTTTTATGTGTGTCGTATTATGTTGCCTTATGTTTTTATGCATGTCTGTTCCAGTTTATTATATTAATAAAGAAAGACTGGAACTTTTATCGCATAAGGTGAGCGAGGTTGGCCTTGCGGGCAGAAAGAGCATATGGGCTACGTCCTGGACGATGTTTTCACAAAAGCCTCTATCGGGCGTTGGGTTGGGTCACTTCAAATGGAATTACTTGGAGGCCCAGCGGTTGATGTTCGAGCGCTTCCCCGATATGGAATGGAAATACACCCTTTGGGCGCACAACGAGGTCCTCCAGTGGCTGTGCGA
>LGFQ01000148.1 GCA_001508935.1 Synergistales bacterium 54_24 | reverse complement strand
CGGCAAATGTCATTCATCGACCAACTGTTGCCACCTGAAGTGCTTAAACTTCCGGAAGACCTGGCCAAGCTGGACGCCTGGCTGGATGAAGAGCGTTTTTTCACTCCGTTTAGGGGTGCACAGTTATGCTTGATGTGATCTTTGCTTCAAAAGGAGCAGCCAGAAGAAACAGCACCGGAGGGCAATTTAAAAAGGAATTTATCGAGAAATGTCGAATAATGTGTAAGTGAGCTTCCAGCATGAAACATGAAACATGAAGGTGGGGTGAGGATCCCGGTGTCAGGAGAGGTATGAAAGAGGAGAGCTAAGGTTAGAGGTTGGTAGAGTTCGGGTCGATGACTGGAATATACTTAGAAATACTTAAAGGAGGGCACATGATGGCAGAGGAGAAAAACAGGGGTTTGACGAGGAGAGAGTTTATCAGGATCGTCGGCGCAGGCGGCGCCGGGTTGGTTGTTGGAGGCGTTGCAGGGAGCAGGCTGTTTCCACAGAAAGCAAAAGCGGGTGTTCCTTCGAAGTGGGATCAGGAGGCGGAAGTTGTAGTGATTGGGAGCGGTTTCGCCGGACTGGCTGCCGCCATCGAGGCGCGTGACGCCGGGGCGGATGTTGTCATTCTGGAGAAGATGCCGCATCCCGGGGGAAACTCTGCGATTAACGGCGGGCAGTACGCGGCCTGGACCTCCCGGATCCGTAAAAAGTTAAACCTACCAGAAGATAGCCCGGAGATCATGCTTCAAGATATGATGGAAGCCGGCGCGAACTTAAACTGGAAGGAGTTGGCCCAGAAGGTTGCCGAAGAATCCGCAGACGGTATCGAATGGCTGATAGACATGGGCGTTCAATTTATGGACACGGTGATTCAGGCCGGGGGCCATTCTCGTCCTAGGACGCATCAGACCGTCAACATGTCGGGCGGCGACATCGTAAAGGCGCAGCTAAATGCCGTTAAGGACCGAGGAATCCCTCTCTTGACCGAACACAAGGTAGTGCAGATTTTTCGCGAGAGCCCCAATGAGGGCCGGGTGTTGGGGGTTGAGGTCGACCACAAGGGAGAAAAAATCTTCTTGAAAGCTAAAAAGGGCATTGTTCTGGCCGCAGGAGGTTTTTCCCGGAATGTGGACTTGAGGATGAAGTACGTTCCGTTTTTAACCTCAGAAATTCCGAGCACGAACCACCCCGGCGCCACCGGTGAAGTTATGCTGCTGGCAATGGAGATAGGTGCAAGCACCACACAATTGGACTGGATCCAGTTGTACCCCTTTGCCGATCCCAAGACGGGAGTCCTGGATAAAGTGGCTGTTGTACCTTTTACGGCGCCAGCCTATTGCATCTATGTCGACAAAAACGGGAAGCGGTTTGTGAATGAGCTGGCCAACCGCAAAGTCTGTGCTGATGCCCAGATTTTTGGGTTGGGAGAAAAACCCAGTTGGACGGTTTTTGATAACTCGAGCATAGAAAAGTTTACATCTAGGAAAATTGTGGATAAGGGTGTTGCTGACGGTCGGGTACTTAAGGCAGAAACCCTTGAAGAACTGGCTCAGAAGGCCGGTTTTGATCCGGCGGGCATTAAAGAGACTGTCGAGCGCTACAACAGGATGGTTGAAAAAGGGGTCGACGAGGACTTCGGCAAACCCAGCATGAAGGCAAAAATTCAAGAGCCCCCGTTCTATGCCATTCCGCAGTGGCCGTCTGTGCATCACACCATGGGAGGCCTCCAGATTACCAAGGAGGCGCAGGTGCTCGACCTGCAAGGAAAGGTTATTCCCGGCCTCTATGCGGCAGGGGAGATTACGGGCGGTGTGCACGGAGCGGTACGCTTGGGAAGCGTGGCAATCCCCGATTGTATCGTTTTTGGCCGCACGGCTGGCAGGAACGTGGTTGAGGCCGAGTCCTTGTAAGAAATTCAGGAAGGTGCGGAAACTTTTCCTCTGGTGCAAGGAAACTCTACCGCTAAAAGCCGGTTTTGCCTAAAAAGTGAATTTCGAAGCATTAAAAGGGGAAAAGGGGCTTTCGTCCGCTTGCGGGCGAAAGCCTCCCTTTTGCGTGCCCGGCATGGGCGTTGGCTATAGGGTGAAAGTCCCGAACGACGAAGGTAGCAGTAGTCGTTAGCTTAAGGCAAGGGTGT
>LGFQ01000036.1 GCA_001508935.1 Synergistales bacterium 54_24 | reverse complement strand
AGGGAAACCCTGTAACCGCCTCAAAGACCCTGGCCCCGCCGATGAATTGGGCCACCATCGCGGCAACGAGGAAGATAATTACACCCAAGGAGGCTATGATTACAACTGCCGGACTTTCATAGCGGGCCCTTAGAAAATCGGTCACCGTCACGGCTTTGATCTTCCTGGCCACTATGGCGAATTTCTTCCCCAACACGCCCAACGTGAAATAGGCCACCGGGACCTGAACCATGGCCAAAAACACCCATCCCAAGCCGACGTTATACGCCACCCCAGGGCCTCCAACAAAGCTGCTGGCACTGGTGTAAGTGGCAACCAAAGTCATGGCCAGGACAAATCCTCCCATGGCCCTGCTGCCCAGGAAATACTCTTCTACGAACCCTACTTTCAATTTGGCCATCACTCTACCGCTATAAACGGCAAGACCATAGACAACCGCCAGATATAGGATCATGGGGAGTAACAGTTCGAAGCGCGCCATAGCTTAGACAACCCCCTCTTTAGGCGTCCCCTTAGAGGGCACATCCTCTTGATGGTCCTCTAAGGGGATATCTTTGAAGCATGTGGCTACCATTATCCACGCCGCAAAGGAAAAGACCAGAAAGCCCACCACGCAGCTCCAGAAAAACCAGGAAGGCAAACCCCACACATAGGTGTACTCCTCCACTGGACGAGAACCCAATCCGTAGGCAAAGGCATACCACCAAATGAAGTTCGCCGCAGCCAGGGCTATCGTGTAAAGCGCCTCCTTTCTGGCCTGACCATAACGCGGGTCTTCCTTCACCTGTGCCACCATGATCTACCCCCTTCTCTAACGCACTCTATTTAGATTTATAGTTCTGCTGGATCACAGATATCAGGTTCGTAACCACTTTATTGGCAGGCGTGGAGATACCTACTTTCTCGCCTTCCTTCACTATAGCACCATTTATAACGTCTATCTCCGTGCGGCGCTTATTCATTACATCCTGGAGCATAGATGATTTATTCGCAGCCGTCAGGCGACAGACTTCCTTCACATGAGATATTGGGTCATCGTAAGTGAGGCGGATCCCCTTTCTTTTTGCTACCTCCGCAGCCTCTCCTACCACCATCTCCAAGAGTTCTTCGGTCTCTTTGAAGTCCAAAAGCTGGCCGTTTAAGAGGCCGGTGAGCGCAGTCAGAGGATTTATTCCCACATTCACGATGAGCTTTCCCCATATGGCGCCTTGGATGTTGTCGGTCACCTTCGTCTCTATACCCGCGGCATTTAACGCATCGGCTATGCGCCCTATCCTCTCGGTAATGCGCCCGTCGAGCTCTCCTACGAGCGTCTCACCGACGCCAGCATGTCTGATTTTGCCAGGGCCAAGCATGGTAGAACCATGAGACGTAACGCCGGCCGTTACCCTCTCTTCACCTACGACAGAGGCGATTTTTTCCACATTGCCCAGGCCATTTTGAAGCGTTATGGCCGTAGTGCTTCCCCCAAAGAGCGGCAGGGCGCCGCGTGTCGCTTCCTCCGTGAAGGCGGACTTCACAAAAACCAAGACGAGATCCGCCGTACCGACCTCGCGAGGGTCCGTGGTCGCCTTGACATTCTTGATGATGCGTTCTCGGCCGCCGACCTCCTCTATAAGGAGGCCATTTTTGTTTATCGCTTCCACGTGTTCTTTCCAAACATCGACTAGCCAGACTTCATGGCCAGAAGCAGCAAGGCTCCCGCCGAAGAGGCTCCCCATAGCTCCAGCTCCTATAACCGCTACCTTCAATGTGGCCACTCCCTTTCTCTGTAATGAATTTTAAAAACCGCACTAATACAGACGCTTCAGTTCCTCTTCGGTTACGCCGCCGAAGACGTGCTCAGGCCCAGGAAACTTTTCCTCCTTGACCTCCTGCTTGTACTCCTCCAGAGCTTTTACAATCTCCTCCCCTAAGTTGCGATAGCGCTTCACGAACTTGGGCAGGAATTTTTCGAAGAGCCCAAGCGTGTCGTGGAAGACGAGAACCTGGCCGTCGCAATACCTACCCCCTCCTATCCCTATCGTGGGGATCGAAAGCTTTTCTGTGACGAGCCGCCCTACCTCCTCGGGCACACACTCGAGCACTATGGAAAATATCCCGGCTTCCTGGAGAGCTACGGCGCTTTTCAAGAGTTTTTCGGCCTCCTGCGCCCCTTTGCCCTGTACCTTGAAACCCCCGAGCTTAGATATAGTTTGAGGCGTTAGGCCGATATGTCCCATTACCGGTATGCCGGCATCGACGATGGCCTTGGTAATTTCAGCCATCTCCACGCCACCCTCGAGTTTTACGGCATCACATCCTCCTTCCTTCATGAGGCGGGTGGCATTAGCAATGGCCTGTTCCTTCGACTGGTTATACGAACCAAAGGGCAGATCTCCTATGACCATGGCGTTCTCTACCCCGCGCACGACTGCTTTTGTGTGGTGGATCATTTCCTCCATAGTGACAGGGACGGTAGAGTCGAGCCCCATCACGGTCATGGCGAGCGAATCGCCTACCAGGATGATCTCGATCCCAGCCTTGTCCACAAATCGCGCACTTGGATAATCGTATGCGGTAATCATCGAGATCTTTTCTCTTTCGGCCTTCATCTTCTGCAATTGCTGGATCGTCACCTTAGACACGTCGATCTACCTCCAACTTTTAGTTTCTCGTATTTTAACATCTATCCAAAGTCAGTGGGTAGTAGGCGGTCTTTGCGCTACCAGCCCACTACCCACTCCTTCTTCGGCGCAATCCTTGACGGCCTGTCAAGGTCGCGTTAAAATGCTTTTAGGATCTTCAAGGAGCTGGGCATCGTATCGTTTATTCCCCCTGACATAGCCAAAGGCAGAAAGCGAGCAGCCGAGGAGGTGATGCGAAAGGTAAACCTCGCGATGCAACCTCCAAAAAACCGAAGCGAAAGGAGGCATTTTAATGGCCATCGAAAAGGAAAAGCTGTTGTGGATGTTCAGGAACATGGTCACCATTCGCCTTTTCGAGGAGCGCGTAGCCGAATATTTCGCCGCAGGCAAGATTTACGGCTTCGTGCACCTTTACGTGGGCGAAGAGGCAACAGCGACCGGCGTCTGCGCAAACCTGCGCAAGGACGACTACATCACGAGCACACACAGAGGGCACGGCCACCTCATCTCCAAAGGCGGCGACCTCAAGCTCATGATGGCCGAGCTCTTTGGCAGGAAAACGGGATACTGTAAGGGCAAGGGCGGCTCCATGCACATAGCCGACGTAGAGCTTGGGATCTTGGGAGCCAACGGCATCGTGGGAGGAGGGTTCCCAATCGCTACCGGGGCCGGCCTCACGGCCAAGTACAATGGCACGGATCAGGTAGCGGTGTGCTTCTTCGGCGACGGCGCCTCAAACCAGGGGACGTTTCACGAGGCCCTGAACTTAGCCTCTATATGGAAACTTCCCGTAGTCTTCGTTAATGAAAACAACATGTACGGCATATCCATGTCCCAAAAAAAGTCGATGAATGTGCCAGACGTGGCAGCCAGGGCCGCGGCCTATAACGTCCCAGGCGTGGTAGTGGACGGAAACGACGTCTTGGCTGTATATGAGGCCGCGGGCGAGGCGATAAAACGCGCACGCTCCGGCGAGGGACCTACACTTTTGGAGTGCAAGACCTACCGCTATCGCGGCCACTTCGAGGGCGATCCCACCGTCTACCGACCCAAAGAAGAGGTCGAGGAGTGGAAGAAAAAGGACCCGATCCCCCGCTTCGAGAACGAACTTGCAAAGATGGGCATCCTCGCCCCAGACCAGGCGCAAGCCATAAAGGCCGAGATAAGCAAACTCATAGACGAGGCTGTGAAGTTCGCAGAAGAGAGCCCGTGGCCCTCTTTGGAAGAAATCACAGAAGACGTCTACGCCGTATGAGGGGGGTGAAATAGATGCGCAAACTCACGATGCTCAAGGCGATAAATGAGGCTCTCCGCCAGGAGATGCGGCGCGACCCCAAAGTTTACGTGGCCGGCGAGGATGTGGGCATATTCGGAGGCTGTTTCGGCGTCACCGCGGGCTTAATAGAGGAATTCGGCCCCGATCGCGTTCGCGATACGCCCATTACGGAGAGCGCCATAGTAGGGTCTTCTGTAGGTGCAGCGGCCACCGGCCTGCGCCCCGTAGCGGAACTCATGTTCATCGACTTCATCGGCGTGGCTATGGATCAGATCTTTAATCAGGCTGCCAAGATGAGGTACATGTTCGGCGGCAAGGCGAAGGTCCCATTGGTCTTGAGGATGCCTTGCGGTGCCGGGGGATCAGCGGCAGCCCAACACTCTCAGTGCTTAGAGGCTTGGCTCATGCACGTTCCTGGCCTCAAGGTGGTGGCCCCTTCGATGCCCTACGACGCCAAGGGACTTCTGATCAGCTCTATCAGGGACAACAATCCGGTCATATTCATAGAGCACAAATTCCTATATGGAGTCGAGGGAGAGGTGCCGGAGGAATCTTATACGATTCCCCTGGGCAAGGCGGATGTTAAGAAAGAGGGCAAAGACGTCACGATAATAGCTACCATGGCCATGGTGCACAGGGCTTTAGAGGCCGCTGCCGATATGGAAAAGGACGGCATCAGCGCGGAGGTCGTGGATCCGCGCACGCTGCAACCCCTCGACAACGAGACGATCGTAAACTCCATAAAGAAGACGCACAGAGCGGTTATCGTCCACGAGGCGGTGAAGTTCGCCGGTCCAGGGGCGGAGATAGCGGCCATGATAGCGGAAGAAGCTTTTGACTATCTGGACGCCCCTATAAAGCGCGTGACCGCACCGTTTACGCCAGTCCCATTCAGTCCACCTTTGGAAAAGGAGTTCATCCCAAGTAAAGAAAAGATCGCTTCCGCCGTCAAGGCGCTCCTTCAAGAGTAAGAAATCGGGGGGCGGTGCTTTCCGCCCCTTTTTTACCAATCGAACAGGAGGAGAAAAAGATGGCTAAGGAAGGGCTCTTTAACGATGTGCTCCAGGTTGCCGCGGTGATCAAGGACCTGGAGACGTCCTTGCCCGAGGCCACGTATCCATAGGCGATATCGCAGGGAGGGGTTGTATTTATGAAACTTGATGGCAAGGTAGCACTCGTAACAGGGGGAGGCAGGGGCATAGGCAGAGGCATCGCCCTAACGCTGGCAAAAGAGGGAGCTGACGTGGCCATAGCCGACGCGGAAGTCTTAGATAGCCCCAAAAATCAGTATGGCACTAAGGAAATAAAAGGTTATTCTGCAGCTTTAAAAGTGGCTGAAGAAATAAAGGCCTTGGGGCGCAGAGCCATAGCCATAAACGCCGATGTCAGCAAAAGCGATCAAGTGCAAGCCATGGTAAAGCGCACAGTAGAAGAATTGGGGTCTATCGATATATTGGTGAACGATGCCGGTGCTATCACTATATCTACTACGGAAGAGCTCGAGGAAGAGGCCTGGGATCTCGTGATGAATGTAAACGCTAAGGGGACTTTTCTCTCTTCTAAAGCCGTTATTCCTTACATGAAAAAGAAGGGTTGGGGCAGGATTATAAACGTAGCTTCTATCGCCGGCAAGAGAGGGACTCCCACGTTGCCACACTATTGCGCATCGAAGCATGCCGTAGTCGGGTTTACAAACACGCTGGCCAAGGAGCTTGCGCAAACAGGCATCACCGTAAACGCCATCTGTCCAGGTATAGTGCGCACTCAGATGTGGGACCTTTTAGCCGAAGCATGGAGAAGGCCAGGCGAAAGCTGGGAGGAATCCTTTAAGCGAAGCGTGGAGAGCATGATACCTCAAGGGGTAGAGCAGACGCCAGAAGACATGGGAAAGCTCGCCCTGTTTTTTATATATTCCGATCACGTCACGGGACAAGCCATAAACGTGGACGGTGGCTCGGTCGAACATTGAAATGAGGCGCATCATCTCGAGCTCGTGATGTATAATTAAAAATATTCCACAAATGAGGAGAGATAGCATGGCGCTAAAAGCAGCTTTCATATTTGTAGCGGAAGGAGCGGATCCTAAGGTTCATCGCGCCTCCGTAAAAACACCTTCGCTGGAGCTAACAACTGTAGGGGTCTGTAACTACGCTGAGGCCGAAAGCGTAGCTAAAGAGCTGGTAAAAGAAGGTGTAGCGGCAATAGAGCTGTGCGGCGGTTTTGGCCATGAGGGGGCCGCTCGTATAGCTAAAGCGACGCGCGGGAAAGCCGCCGTAGGTGTGGTGCGCTTCGATAGCCATCCAGGCCTCGGCGGCAAAAGCGGCGACGAAATGTTTTCTTAAAAAGGGGCTTAAATTAGCGTGTCTAAAGTAGGGATCATCGCCAATCCGGCCTCGGGCAAGGACATACGCAGGCTCGTGGCCTATGGATCGGTGTTTGACAATCAAGAAAAAGTAAATATCGTGCGGAGAGCTCTCCTCGGCCTCGAAGCTGCGGGAGTGGAAGAAATCTTATACATGCCGGACTACTACAACATAGTCCCAAGGGCCTTGGACAGCGTTCACTTGCGCATGGACGTCAAACCGTTGGATATGCCATGCGAAGGAAACCAGAACGATTCAACTCGCGCTGCCGAGCTCTTGGAGGAGGCTTGCGCAAAGTGCATCGTGGTGTTGGGCGGCGATGGCACTAACCGTGCCGTGGCCAAAGGGAGCACCGCCGTTCCTTTTATGCCGATTTCCACGGGCACGAACAATGTCTTTCCTTTCATGGTGGAGAGCACAATAGCGGGCTTGGCTGCCGGCTTTTTGGCCACCGGAATAGTCTCCGTCGATGAAGCTACCTCAGCCACAAAGCGCCTCGATATACTTTTAGACGGAGAGGTCGTAGATTTGGCCTTGGTCGACGTTGCGCTTTATGACGACATATTTATAGGCGCAAAAGCCATATGGGACATGAGCAAGGTAAAGGAGATCATTTTGACCCAGGCCGAACCGAGCAATATAGGGCTTTCCTCTGTAGGGGGTGTCCTCCTCGAGGAAGGACTTTCACAAAACCAGGGACTCCACATGCGCTTGGGCAGTCACATGGAAGAGGGCAGAATTGAAATTACAGCGCCGGTAGCGCCGGGATTCGTGAGATTGGTATATGTAGACACATTCGATGTCATAGAAGTAGGAGGCGTGGTCGAGTTTGAAGCGGCTCCAGCAGTGTTAGCCCTCGATGGAGAAAGAGAGGTAGAAATCCTGCCGAACCAAATAGCTGCGGTGCGGTTGAGCGATCACGGACCTCGTGTGGTGAATATAGAAAAGACGATGAGGCTGGCAGTCCAACGCGGTCGTCTCAAGGCAAATAATATTAAGCGCAAGGAGGAATGATCGATGGCTACAGTCGTTACAATGCCAAAATTGGGCCTGACCATGACGGAAGGCTCCGTATCTAAATGGCACAAGAAGGAAGGTGAAAGGGTAGAAAAGGGGGAGATCATCGCCGAGGTAGCCACAGATAAGATCAACTACGAGTTAGAAGCGCCAGAAAGCGGCGTCTTGCGCAAGATACTGATAGGCCCGGACACCAAAGTCCCAGTTACCGTACCTATAGCGATAATAGCCGAAGCCGATGAGGACATTTCAGGCCTCATGCCGAAAGGAACAGCTGAGGCTGTACCTGCCACCCAGGCTGAAGTCAAAGCACCACCTGCACCCGTTGCCGCACAAGCCCCAGCTACGCAAGCGATAAAAGCCTCCCCGGCGGCCAAAAAACTTGCCAAGGACCACGGCGTCGATCTATCGCTCGTTACGGGCACGGGCCCCGGCGGTAGAATCGTAGAAAAAGACGTGGAAGATTATATAGAAAGACAAAAGGTAGGAGCTGTAAAGCCAGCTGCAGGTCTTAAAGAAACCCCACCTGCAGCTCCTGCCAAAAGGGTCCCCCTCGTAGGGATGAGGAAGGTTATCGCCCAGAGGATGAGCGAAAGCTGGCACACATCTCCCATGGTCACCTTAAACAGCGAAGCTGATGCCAACAACCTAAAGTTATTACGGAACAATTTAAGAAGTGCATTCGAAAGTAAAGGAGTAAATCTTTCCTATAACCACATCCTCCTTAAAATATGCGCCCAAGCCCTGACAGAATTTCCCCTTTTTAACGCCCGCCTCGAAGGCGATGAAGTCATTTTTCAGGACGAGGTAAACATTGGGCTGGCCATAGCCTTGGAAGATGGTCTCATAGTGCCTGCGGTTAAAAATGTGGCAAGGAAAGAGCTTTTTCAAATAGCAGTAGAGACAGAGGAACTCATCGAAAGGGCACGGGGTAATAAACTCACTCCGGACGATATATCGGGTGGCACATTTACGATAACGAACTTAGGCATGTTCGATGTAAGGGATTTCACGCCCATCATAAACCCGCCACAGTGCGCCATTCTCGGCGTAGGTGCAATGACAGACCGCCCTGTGGCGATAGACGATTCGGTGGTCATAAGGCCTATCATGGTACTCTCTCTGACCTTCGACCACCGAATCGTCGACGGCGCGCAAGGGGCGCAATTTCTAAAACGAGTCAAAGAACTGGTGCAAAACCCGCTCCTTCTGCTCCTTTAGACCTGTAGATTCCCCCGCAATCTACAACTCCCCTTGCGGCGCTACTTATCGCAAGGGGAGTTGTGAGAAATGGGGGAACTTTACGTCCTTATCCAATGGCCGAGCTTCTCGGTTCACCTACAGGTGCGCAGTGCACCCGCATCCTTAGAAGCTTCGTCCGAGCCTCTTTTATTCGCTCGCTTAACCTGGCATCGCTATTTAACCGTAAGCTGTTAATTTATGAGCCAGCCGCCGTCTACGAAGATGATCTGCCCCGTTATGTAGTCAGACGCAGAAGAGGCCAAAAACACGGCCGCACCCGCCAAGTCCTCAGGCACGCCGAAGCGCCCGAGGGGAAGGCGCGAGAGCATCCTCTGGACATTGGCTTCATCCTGGAAGACTTTCTCGGTCATCTTCGTCTTGAACCAGCCCGGACCTATGGCGTTCACGTTTATATTATACGGCGCCAGATCCTTGGCCATTCCGCGCGTCAAGCCTAAGACGCCGCTTTTCGCCGTGCCGTAAAGCGCGATATTTGGTCCAGCGAATTCGACGCATGTAAGGGAGCCTATGTTTATGATCTTGCCTCCGCCCTGCTCTTTCATAACCTTCGCCGCCCTTTGCGAGGCAAAGAACACCGCCCTGAGCTGGACAGCCATCAGCGATTCGTAATCTTCTTCAGTGAAATCCAGAAAGTGTTTTCTTATGTTGAATCCAGCCGCGTTCACCAATACATCCAAACGGCCGAAGTGATTTACGACCTCGTCGATCAGGCGATAAACTTCCGACAGCTTTGAGACGTCAGCTTGGACGGCGAGGGCCTTTCTCCCCAGGGCAGTCATTTCCTCAGCCGCTTTCTTGCCCTCCTCGACCGTGCGCGACGCCACCGCAATGTCCGCTCCTGCCTCAGCAAGCCCTTGAGCAATACCTCTTCCTAAGCCTCTGGCTCCGCCCGTAACGAGCGCCACTTTCCCATTGAGTTTAAACTTGTCGATTATCATGCCGACACCCCTCTTCGAAATATTTTTGCCATAAGCTTTTTATTCTGGCTCAACATCAACAACACAATCAAAATGACCAACCCAAGGCTTATAGGCCTCGTGAAAAAGGGGGCCAAGCTGCCATCGGCTATGCTCAACGCCCGCCTGAAGTTATCATCCGCCATTGGCCCTAAAATTATCCCGAGCGTCATTGGCGCCGCCGGGAATTTACCTATGCGCAGCGCATAACCGAGCAAGCCGAAGCCGAGCATCAGATAAACGTCGAAGATGCGCATGTTCACGGCGTAAGCTCCTATGATACACAGCACCACCACTAAGGGCATAAAAATCTCCTTCTTTATCTCCAACACGCGCACGGTAAACCGCGTAATTGTAAGCCCTAAGATGACCATCATCACATTTGCCACTATAAGCTGACCGATGAGTTCATATGGAAAAGCAGGAAACTCAAAAAAGATCATGGGACCAGGACGAATGCCGTGGAGCCATATCCCGCCCAAAAGCACCGCAGCCGCACCGCTTCCCGGGATCCCAAGGGCCAACATCGGTATTATAGCTCCTCCTATACAAGCGTTGTTGGCCGTTTCGGCCGCCACAAGTCCTTCATAGCAGCCGGTGCCATACTTCTCTTTTTCCGGACTAGTTCGCTTACACACGTCGTAAGACACCCAAGCAGCCACATCCTCACCCACTCCCGGAATCAGGCCTATCCCTATCCCCACTAAGGCCGCTTTAAACGTTGCCTTCCAGTGGCTCAACACTTCCCCTATTTTTGGCACTATACGAGTTAACTGGCTTTCTACCTTTCTGGGCTTGATGTCTTTTAAAACCGCAAGGACTTCGGCTATGCCGAAAAGCCCTATGAGGGCCGGTATCAGCGAGATGCCGGCGGCAAGCTGCACGTTGCCGTAAGAAAAGCGCGGGAAGGCATGGATCCCCTCGAGCCCTACCATGGAGAGCAGTAACCCGATGAAGCCGGAGATCCATCCCTTTATGGGCAGGTCCTCAGCGGTGAGGTTTCCAGAAATCACTATGCCAAAGACGGCCAACAGAAAATACTCCCAAGAGCCGAATTCCAGCGCCACCTGGGCCAAAAGTGGCGTGGCAACAGCCACGGCCAAGACGCCCAAGACCCCTCCTATAAAAGAGGCGGTCGTGGCAAGC
The DNA here is from genome assembly GCA_001508935.1 of Synergistales bacterium 54_24. Classification (GTDB taxonomy): domain Bacteria; phylum Synergistota; class Synergistia; order Synergistales; family Thermosynergistaceae; genus Thermosynergistes. The sequence continues at coordinate 2,170 of LGFQ01000036.1, read as the reverse complement.
CCTATGGCAGGACCCGCTTCCCCTTTTCTGGCTAAAGGGTAACCGTCCAGAGCCGTAGCGGCAGCCGACGGGGTGCCGGGGATATTCACAAGTATTGCCGACTGGCTTCCTCCGTAGATCGCTCCGCAATACACGGATATCAAGATAGGAATAGCCACCCGAGGATCAACACCGTAGGTGAGGCCGCTCAAAAGGGCTATGGTCATCGTCGCCGTAAGCCCCGGCAGAGCCCCCACAACTATGCCCAGAAAGGTGGCCCAAGCCATGGTGAACAGCATGAAAGGTTGGGTAAACAGCCTCGTTATTTCCTGGAATACGATCGACAAACCGTCCATATTTACCTCTCCTTTTAGGGTCTCTTATGGCAACGGAATCAAAAATATCTTCCCAAAGAGGTAAGAAATTCCTAAAGAAGCCAATGCTGATATGATCACGATCCAATGTATTTTAGTGGCCTTAAAAAATGACATTGAAAGGACGAGGAAGAGAAAGGTGGCGAGCGTATAATTAATGTGGCCCAAAAACACAAAACAATACAATAAGATAAGCCCTATAGCCAAAAATAGACGTTTCCTCTCTACAACCATCACTGCCGCTTCCTCGTGGGACACTTCAACAGCGCCTTCCGCCTGGAGCTTCGACTTGCGCCTCCCCCAAAAAACCAATCCCAGGCTCATCGCGATGATGCAAAAAGAAAGAAAAGCCGGAAACAAACCAGGCGCTGTATAAACGTCATCGTAAACAGGCATACGCAACGATTCCTCCAAGGCAAGGGCGGCAAATGCCGCAAAGGCAAGGCCCATCTTCACATCTGTTTTCGACGTTTTCTTGCTGTCCATGGCTCAACCATCCCCTCTTCGATGAAAACCTAAACGAAGGAAGAGGGGACATGCTGCCCCCTCTTCCTAAGACTGCTCTATTACTTGCCTAAACTAAGCCCTTCGGGCTTGGGGATTCCCAAATCGGCCGGATTTTTCTTAGCTACACCCACTTCCCAGAGTATCCAAGACACCAAGGAGGTATCCTTGGCTGCCAGCTCTTCAGACTGAGCCCTATCGTAGCCGACCCAGTCCATGACCTGCGACTCGCACAGCTTTTTAAAGCTTTCGCTATTAACGGCTGTTTTGTAAGCCTCATCCAACTTTTGCAGCACTTCATCAGGAACACCCTTAGGTGCGGCAATACCCCACCAGCCGCCAAAGGGAACCAGGCCTTTCATCTCTGGCACAAAATCTGTAACGGGTGGAATAGAGCCATAACCCGGAAGTTCTACCGGCTTATCACTGAAGTTCATTAACGGTCTGACTTTCTTTCCTCTGATGAATTCGGCCTGCTCCATGAGTCCTGTAGCCGCTATATCGACTTCGCCACCGATGGCAGCTACCGTGGCCGGGTGTCCTCCAGAGTAAGGAATATATTTATAGTCGAACCCTACAACGGCCTTGAGCATCTCCATGCCCACATGCCAACCGGTTCCCAGTCCAGAGCCCGAAACAGTGGCATTTGCGCCCTTCTCTTTGAGAAATTTGATCAGATCATGACCATCTTTTATGGGGGAATCGGGCCTTACGGCGATGCACAATGTTCCCATAGCCCCTATCCAGTGGTGAAAATCTTTGTAGTTGAAGTTGCCGAGATCCATCACCTGGAACATGCGGATGTTGTCTGACTCGCCCACTAGGGTGTAACCATCGTGCGGCTTGGCGAGCACGAAGGCGGTCGCCACGGCTCCAGAAGCCCCAGGCATGTTAACCACAGAGATTGGCTGCCCAAGGACCTTCTGCATCTCCGCCGACAAAGCCCTTGCCACCATGTCCGTGGCTCCTCCAGCAGCGAAGTGCACCACCACCGTTATAGGCCTCTCTGGCCACGCCGCCAAGGCAGCCCCTCCTGTCAGCGATACCACCAGCGCAACAGCCAAAACCAGGAACGCTGATTTCTTAAACATCCTACCTGCCCCCTTTCAATCTGCTTATTTCTGAAAATCAAAACGCTTTCTCAAAAAACCTCGACGCTGTTGCTTGTCACCCCCTCACTGCTCAGATTTGCTTTGATTTTATTATAGCAACCCCAATAACGAGGGTCAAGTCCCATTTTTCCTGTAAAAGTGAATGGCCCATGATTTTCTTAGACCACCATTCCATTCACCTCCTCTTCCAGACCTATAATG
>LGFQ01000147.1 GCA_001508935.1 Synergistales bacterium 54_24 | reverse complement strand
TTTCGGCCAGCTTTGCCAGCTCTGGAAATGCCGCCATAGCGGCTTCCTCTCCGAGGCGAGCCGCCTCCCCTACCTTGGAAAAGTCAAGAAGGGGCAGCTCGTCCACGCTCGGCCTTATGACCAGATCCGCGAACTTGAGATCCTCTTCCACGTTACTCCTCGTGAGGATGGTGATGGCTTGACCCACTATGCCAGCCAGGGAGCGGAGTTCATCCTTGCTGGCCAAACCACCGGATACATCTACGGCGATGACCGGATAACCCGGAAAGAGCTCCTTGGCTATCCTGACGGGGACATTGGCCACCAGGCCTCCGTCGACGAGAAGCCTGCCCTCGTAAAGCCACGGCTCGAACAAACCCGGGATAGCCACAGAAGCTCGCATGGCGGAGGCCAAATTCCCGCGGCGCAGGACGACGGCCTCTCCAGTCTCGAGGTCAGTGGCCACGGCAGCGAACGGTATGGGTAGCTTGTAAAAGTCCACAGCTTGCGCCCTTTGAGCCACGATAGCGGCGATTTCGTTCAACAACCTCACCGCCGACAACCCCCCTTTTGGCCCAATCAGCCTGCCTTCTTCGTCGAAGGAAAGCCTAAAGAGGGGACGCCTTATCATGGCCTCCTCCTCGCCAGCGGGCACCAGCTCGGGTACGGCTCGGTCTAATAATATGGCAGTTAAGTCCAATTCTTCGATCAGTCCTTCTATTTCGCTCGCGCTGTAACCTACGGCGTAGAGCCCACCGATGATGGCCCCCATGCTCGTGCCAACTATACCGGCAACAGGTATGCCCCGTTCCTCGAGGATTTTGAGCACTCCTATGTGGGCCATCCCCTTACCGCCTCCGCCGGAAAGGGCCAAAACCACCGCCCTTCCCTCGGAGGGAGAAGAAAGGCTCACGAGAAAACAAAGAGAAAACAACAGACAAGCTGCGAACTTAAACTTTGCGCTCACGGTCCATCGCCTCGTTCGGTAAGTTTATAGCAAAACGATATCACCCATTGCGAAATTTAACTACAAATGAGCGTTTTCCGCCACAACCGAAAGGCCGAATGGAATATAATATCAGCGCGGGTGCGGCAGTTCTGTTCGCAGGGGTTCTTCGCATTCGCCAACATAGTTACAAAACAGGCCAAGGGGGTTTTTCCATGTCAAAAGGAGATAAAGTTTTAGGCGTGCTCGGCGGGATGGGCCCGGCAGCCACAGCGGAGTTCTTGAGGCTGCTCACGATACTCGCCCCAGCCGCCAAAGATCAAGACCATCCGGTCGTCATCGTGCTTTCCAACCCCAAGATACCGGACCGGACGGAAGCCATACTCGGCAGGGGCAAAGACCCTACTCCGTATCTGAAGGAAGGACTGCTCCGCCTGGTCGAGTGGGGGGCAGGCTTATTAGCGGTGCCGTGCAACACCGCACACTACTTCATAGACCACTTCCTCGCCGAGATCCCCGTGCCCCTCATCCACATCGTCCACTCCACTGTCGAAAAGGCGCGCTTGACGTCGCCGGAGGGGGCGTGGCTCGTGGCCACCGACGGCACGCGCGCTTCGGGCATCTACGAAACCTACGCCGCAAAGGTGGGATATCCGCTCTTTTTCCCCGAAGACGAGGTGCAATCGGAGATCCAGCTCCTGATAAAACTGGTCAAGGCGAACAAAATGGCCGAAGCCGCAGAAAAGATGCGCCGCGCGGCGGAGAAGTTGTGGGAGAAGAAAGCGCTGCCGCTCATGACCGCTTGCACCGAGACTCCCCTCGCATACGACGCGGCAGGGTTGCCCCAAGAGAAAATGGTTTCGAGCCTCGCGTCTCTGGCCGAAGCGACGCTTTCTGCCATCTATTCCTGATATCTTACGATCACAGCAAAAAGAGGAGGATTCCTATGGCCACGGCGAGCATAATCATGACGATCAAAGGCATTCGCTTTTGCAGGCGTTCTTCATCGAGTCCAGGAACCCTTACCTTTATGTCTCCAGGGGTGACGCATTTGAAATAACCGCCGCCTGCGAGCATCCCGTGGAGCTCGTAGTGGCCATCCTTGAGAAGGCGGATCAGGTATATCTGCCCCTCGAGCGCCTCCTCCCCTCCATCGAGCAATATAGTCTCGCCCGCGCGGAGGTCAGAAAGAGGCCTTCCCTTGATCGGATCGACGAGGGGGCGAAAATAGAGGAGCTC
>LGFQ01000146.1 GCA_001508935.1 Synergistales bacterium 54_24 | reverse complement strand
CCTCACGGAAGTTACTAAGCCACAGCGTCAAATTATGGAGAGCCTGGGGGTTGACCCGGAGCATAGTTATAATTCTTCGGGAATTTAGGATTTCACAGCAAATTTTTCTTTTTTGCCCTCTTGGGACAGCAAGTGGGGTGGGGGCCTCAGGAGAGAAGCGACGTGAGCACCGGTTGGAAGAGGGCTTTGCGCTTTCACTGGGGCGGCACTTCCATGGGACTCCTGTGGGGAACCTTAATATTGATCGTGAACCCCTCGTTCTTCCTGTGGCTCTCCCCGATAGTGGCCTCCTTCGTGCTCTCGCTGCCGCTTTCGGTGTGGACGAGCAGGGCTACCGCGGGTGAGGCCTTCAAAAAGAAAGGGCTTTTTCTGACCCCTGAGGAGACGAGGCCCTCTCGGGAGCTCGACCTCTTAGAAAAAGCTGCCTCAAGGGATCTCCATCTTCCCGAAAGCGGATTTCAGTCCGCTGTTTTAGAGCCGTGGGTGAACGCTTTTCATAGAAGTTTATTGCGAAAGAAGGGCAGGATGTTAAAAAGAGAGGAAAATCTCCTTGCGCGAGCCCTCGAAGTCGGCCCCGAAGGTCTTTCGAGGGTCGAAGTCATGAAGATCTTGAAAAATCCCAGCCTGCTCTTTGCGATACACAGGGGTGTTTGGGAGGCATCAGGCGACGATATCGGAGAAAGGTGGATGTTTCTCGGGACAGTGCGGGCGTGGCCTTATATTTAACGTCCGCACCGCCTTGCGACCTCATATCCCTTTAGGTCGATCCGGCAGCGCAATCCGCTTCGGACTGCGGCTTCCAATATCCTCACCCTCAGTTTGCCCGCATAGCGCTGGGCCTCGCCGCGATCGAAGAAGATTTTTCTCCACAGTGGCAGTAACTTAGGAAAACGTTTCGCCAAGAGCGGGTAGCAGGCGCGCCAAACGCCGCTCCTCGCGTGAACTAGATCCACCCAGAGGCCCTGAAGGGGCAATCGGCGGATGCGCGCGAAGAGCGCACTCAGGCTGTCCACGTCATCGCCCAGGCCTGGCAAAAGAGGCGAAAGTGAGAGGTATACAGGGATGCCGTATTGCGCCGCCTCTGCGAGGATCTTTAGGCGCTCTTCGGGGGGCGAAGCGCGAGGCTCCCATAACAGGCTTAATGGCGGCGGGGTGCTCAGCGAGACGCCCAGCGTCACCATATTCCGATATTGGCTCAGTACGTCAAAATCCCTCCTGATCAGGTCTGATTTGGTCAGACAGCGGAGTGGGAACCCCCCCTTTAGCAGAATCAGGAGGCACTCTCTCGTTATGCCAAAGTACTTCTCCGGCCATTGCCAGGCGTCGCAGACCGATCCGACCATGACTTGCTTGGGAGGGTAGCGCTTAACCTCCCTCGCCAGCACGTTGGGCATGTTCGTCCTGGCGTGGCAATACGTCCCCCATGGCGGCGGATCGTCCTCGAAACGCTGCATCATGCGGCAATAACCGTACACGCAAGCATGCAGGCAACCGCGGTAAGGGTTCAACGTATATTCATCCCAGGGCGGGCGCTGTAGCGCGCTGCGGCAGGTTATCTCTTCTATTTTGACTCCTCCGCGAGACGCAGGGGAGCCTTTATTTTTGGCGACGAAGAGCTCGAGTTGTCTCATCCCTCGCTCCTTTGCTCATCCGAGGCATGGGTAGGAGCCCAATAGGCGGAAACGGGCACTCCTGCTTTTAATTTTCTCCAACGTCTTTGCGACGACTTCGTCGCTTGCGTCGCCCTCGAAGTCGACGAAGAAGTTGTATTCGAAAGGGTTGCCCGGCAGCGGCCTGGATTGTATCAGAGTCAGATTGAGCCTCGCCTCATAAAAGGGTTCAAGGGCCTCAAATAGCGTTCCAGGCTTGTGGGGGACGTTGAAGAGTATAGAGGTTTTGTTTCGAGGGAAGGGCTTGTTGGGTTGCCTCCCCACGACCCAGAAGCGGGTGGTGTTGTAGGGTTGGTCTTCTATATGTTCCATTGCGATATCGAGGCCGTGAATTTCAGCAGCGAGGCGGCTACATATCGCTGCTTTCCCTCTTTGCCCCTTCACGGAGGCCGCCGCAGCGCTCGTGCTCGAGGCGGGGATTTGTCTGGCGCGAGGGAGATTGGTCCCAAGCCAAAGCCTGCATTGGGCCAAGGCCTGTGGGTGAGAGTGGACTTCGTCGACCTCATCGATGGATGTT
>LGFQ01000145.1 GCA_001508935.1 Synergistales bacterium 54_24 | reverse complement strand
ATAGCCCTCGAGGAAGGTCTGAGGTTTGCAGTCAGAGAAGGCGGTCACACCGTAGGTGCTGGTGTGGTAACGAAGATATTGGATTAGCGGAGTGACGTAGATGGCCAAAACGATCCGCATTAAACTCAAAGCCTTCGATCACCGAGTGCTGGATAGCTCAGCCCTGCAAATTGCCGAGACCGCTATCAGGAGCGGTGCGCGCGTGTCTGGTCCCATTCCGCTTCCGACTGAGGTAAACAGGTTCACCGTGCTCAAGTCGCCACACAAGGACAAAAACGCGCGGGAACAGTTCGAGATGCGCATTCATAAGCGTCTTATCGATATTGTAGATCCCACTCAGAAGACGATGGAAGCGCTGATGCAGTTGAATCTTCCCTCTGGGGTTGATATCCAGATAAAGCTTTAGAGGGCTTTGAGGTCGAAAGGAGTTGGCGGTTATGAAGGGCATCTTGGGTCGCAAGGTCGGAATGACCCAGATCTTCGATTCGGAAGGCAAAGTGATCCCGGTGACATTGGTTGAAGCTGGGCCATGTATAGTTACGGCTCTGCGCACACCGGAAAAGGATGGCTATTCTGCCGTAGTCCTGGGCTATGGAGACGTGAAACCCCACAAGGTCAATCGTCCAATGAGGGCTTCTTTTAAAAAGGCCGGGGTAGAGCCCAAGAGGTGGCTCAGAGAGTTCCGGATAAACGAACCGGTTGACGCTCAGGTGGGCAGTGAGGTCACTGTGGGGTCCTTCCAGGAAGGGGAAGTAGTGGACGTAACCGGCGTCAGCAAAGGAAAGGGCTTCGCCGGCGTTATGAAACGCTACGGTTTTGGTGGGGGTCCGGCCAGCCATGGGTCATCTAAGTTTCATCGACAGCCGGGTTCCTCTGGAGCCAATTCGTCACCTAGTCACGTTTTTAAGGGCAAGAGGATGCCCGGTCGCATGGGTGGAAAGCGAGTAACCGTGAAAAACATCTCCGTAGCGGCTGTAGATGAGGAGAACAACCTCCTGATCCTTAAGGGCGCTGTTCCAGGATCGAGGAATGGCCTGCTTTTGATCCATAAAAAGTCATGAGGCGCCAAGAGGGAGGGGCAAAGTCGATGCCTGTTGTAAAGCAAGTTAATTTCAAAGACGATTCAGTCGGCGACTTCGTTCTCGCCGATGCGGTATTCGGCGCCGTAGTGCATGTTCCGGCCATGCATCAGGTGGTTACGGCTCAACTCGCCAATCTTAGGCAGGGGACGCACTCTACGAAGTCGCGCGGCGAGGTGCGCGGCGGCGGTCGAAAGCCGTGGCGCCAGAAGCATACGGGCCGTGCTCGTCAGGGGAGTATAAGGTCTCCAATCTGGGTTGGGGGAGGCGTGGCTCATGGTCCAAAGCCGCGCTCTTATAGGCAAAAAGTCAACAAGAAGGTGCGCAGTCTTGCGATGAGGAGTGCCCTGACGGTTAAGGCGCAAGAGGGACACCTGTTGATCGTGACCGATCTGGAATTGGAGCGCCCCATGACCAAGGCCATGCTCGCCTTTTTGCGGAAAGTGGACGCAGTGGAGAAGCCCTTGATCGTCGTGCACCAGAGCATGCCGGAGGTGAGCAAATCTGTGTCCAATCTATCCGGTGTCAAGGTTTTGCACGTAGACAGCATAAACGTTTACGACATCTTGGATCACCGCAATCTTCTGCTCACGCCAGAGGCTGCAAGAAGGATTGAGGGGGTGTATGGCAATTGAACTTATTGCCTCACGATATAATCGTCAGGCCGATCATCACGGAGAAGAGCAACCGCCAGATGGAGCACAATAAATATACTTTTGAGGTTCATCCCGATGCCAACAAGGGCGAGATAAAGAAAGCCGTGGAGAAGACATTCAAAGTGAAAGTCACAAAGGTTCACACCATCAAGGTGAATCCTAAACCCAAGCGTCTTGGCGTGCACGTAGGGCGCTCTCGATCGTGGAAAAAGGCCGTTGTCACGCTGGCTCCAGGAGAGCGCATCGAGTTCTTCGAGGGCGCTAGCATAAGATAAGGAGAGATTTGGCGATGGGGATTAAAAGATACAAGCCATACACGCCTGGACGCCGCTTTATGGCCACGCCAGACTTTTCCGAGGTTACGAAAAAAGCCCCCGAACGCACTTTGGTTAAGCCGTTGAACTCAAAGGCGGGGCGCAATAGTCTCGGTCGAGTGACCATACGCAGGCGCGG
>LGFQ01000144.1 GCA_001508935.1 Synergistales bacterium 54_24 | reverse complement strand
GACAGTGGTATAGAGCGAAAAGGCGAAAGCCAAAGATATGACGATCAAAGACGCACAAAGAATGATGCGGATTAGGCGTCGCAGGCTCATGGCGAGATGACCTCCGAGAGGCGCCAGCGCCTCTTTGAAATCTCCTGAAGATAGAGGGGAGGATGACCATCGCCGTTTTCGTCCACTACAAAGGGGCCATTTATGCCACCGACGCTGCGGATCTCGCTGAGTCTTTTCGTTATGCTGGCTTTGTCGATTTCTCCTCTGCTTATAGCCTCGTCGAGCATGGCTACGGCGTCATAGGCCAAAGTAAGAGGGAACGGGTCCAATTCGTCTCCATACAGCCTCCTGACGTATCGGACGAAGGGATGCGAGGTCTCCAACGCGTCCGGCCGCCAAGAGGCGATCGTGCGTACGCCCTCGCCCATCGACCCGGCGATTTCGGCGAAGCGCGCCGTAGCACCCCAGCTTGCCATCCAAATGGGCATGTCGAGGTAAAGATAGCGCAATTGCCTCACGATGACGGCCGCCGAAAAGTCCGGCAGCGCTAAAACAACCGCATCGGTTTCCATTATTTCAGCTAAGACAGAAAAGAGCGCGTCTCTGCTCACCCCGCCGTCGGCGCTCAAGTAGGCGGCGTACGGCCGCACGCTGCCCATGCCAGTTGTTAGTGCATCGAGGAACGGCACCACATATATGGGGTTTTGCGCCGAAGCGAAGACGGTGTAGCGCGAAACGGATTTACGCAGCATTTCGCCCATGACAAAGGCCTCGTCCGCTCCGCTGTGAGGGCGAAAGAGGTTATCCTCTTCGGCCAGCGCCTGCGAAAGTGCGCCCACCGATATGACAGAAAGTCCGACCTCATCTGCGGCTTTTTGGAGGCGCGAGGCATAAGTGGATGTGGATGCGCCCACGATGACGACGGCGCCCGAATCGACGGCTTCCCTCACACCGGCCTCGACGTCGTCGGTCTCTATGACGATCGGGCGGTATTTGGGGGCAAAAGACCGTTCGTTAGCGTAATCGAAGGCCCAAAGAAGGGATTGCGTCAATGAAAAGCCTAAAGGGGCATCGACGCCGGAAGCCGGAAAGAGGATGGCCACAGTTACACCCCTCCACGGCCGAGCGACGAAAAGGACCCCTGTCGCTATCAGCGCTGTCAGAAGCAATACAGCCCAGACCTTGCGCATACTTCACCAACTCTCACTTAGGGCAAGTCCGCATTCTTTAAGCGTTACCCTTGAACCATGAGCTCGCCGACGGCCTCGACCAGGTGCTCTACGGAAAGCCCCATCGCGGAGAGGACTTCAGGGGCAGCGCCCGAATCGCCGTAGCGATGAACGCCTAAGGCTTTAAAAACTGGAGGGGTTATGCCCATCTCGGCGAGGCGAAACGCCACGAGCGACCCCATGCCGCTTCTTACATGGTGATCCTCATAGGTGACGACGAGGCCCGTCTTTGCGGCATCTGCAAGCGCCGAATCGTCGAGCTCAAGCGGGCACGATACGCCATAGACCTTCAAGCTGTAGCCGGAGGCGCGCAACTTCTCCCACGCCTCGACAGCCCTGTAAACCATAGTCCCCATAGCGAGGATCGCCCCATCAGAACCGTCGCGCAACAGCTCCGTGGCGCCGTAGCGGAAGGTGTAGTCATCAGCGAAAAACGGCGACCCGTCCTTTCGCACGATGACCGGTACCTTGCTGCGCCCCATAGCGACGCAGACATTCCCGCCGGTCGAAAGGGCCCAGCGCACGGCCCGATCCGTCTGATTAGGATCAGCCGGAACGACGAGCTTCCAGCCGAAGGTGTTGCGCAGCAGGCCGACGTAATCTATGCATTGGTGCGTGGCACCGTCTTCGCCCACGTCCAATCCTACGTGGGTCAAAAAGAGTTTCAAGTTCGCTCCGTTTATATCGTTCAGTCGCTGCTGGTTGTAAGCCTCGCCCAGGCCGAAGACGCCGAAATCAGCAAAACAGCTCACCGCCCCGGCACACGACGCGGCGCCAGATGCCGTTGCCGTAGCGTGCTCTTGAATGCCGGCCTCGATGAACCAATCGGGGCACCTCTTTGCAAACTCCTCCGTCTTCACCGAGCCGGCGAGATCGCAGTCGAAGACCAAGATAGGCGTGCGGCCTTCCTTGCCATAATTTAAGGAGCCGACATCGACCAAGGCGTTGCCGAAGGCGGATCTATTGTCCAATTTCTCTCCGGCGGCATAGGTGCGCGCTTTCCCTGTGTCGATCTCGACCGCCGGGGAAGGTATGCGCCTCTTTTTGGG
>LGFQ01000035.1 GCA_001508935.1 Synergistales bacterium 54_24 | reverse complement strand
TCCTCCGTTTCGGGCTCCTTTTCTTCTGCCTCTGCCTCTTCGACCATCAAGGTGCCGTCGACACCTTGTCGTCCCTCGATTATGGCATCCGCCATAAGAGAGGTGATCAACTTGATGGCCCTTATGGCGTCATCGTTGCCCGGTATCGGAAAGTTGATGAGTTCGGGGTCGCAATTAGTGTCTACGATGGCGATGACAGGTATGCCAAGCTTATGGGCTTCTTTAACCGCGATCTCCTCCCGCCGCGGGTCGACCAGATACAACGCATCGGGGATATCTTTCATGTCGCGAATTCCAGAGAGGTATTTCTCTAATTTTGCTCGCTCTTTCCGAAGCTTGATGACTTCCTTCTTGGGATAACGCTCAAACTCGCCGGATTCCTCCATCTCTTGGAGACGAATCATATAGCGCACCCGCCGCGCTATGGTTTGAAAGTTCGTGAGCAGTCCTCCGAGCCAGCGTTGGTTGATATAAAACTGCCCGCAGCGCTGGGCCTCCTCGGCAATTGTCTCCTGGGCCTGCCTCTTGGTTCCCACAAATAGCACGCTTCCGCCGCCCTTCGAGACCTCCCTCAGGAAATCGTACGCCTTCTCAAGCCCTTTTACCGTCTTCTGGAGATCGACTATGTAGATGCCATTCCTTTCGGCAAATATGTAGGGCTTCATCTTGGGGTTCCAACGCCTGGTTTGGTGTCCGAAATGGACACCGCTTTCCAAAAGCTGTTTCATCGAAACGATTGCCAATGCTTTCCCTCCTTTTGGTTGTCCTCCCTCCACCGCCTTCTTCTGCCCCTGGCACCCTCTTTTAAGGGCACCCCCAGAGACATCAGACGATGTGTGTGTTTAAGCCACGGGGAAGTATACCACAGCTTGCAGTTGACCTTCAAGCTCTCAGCGCTTAACATTGAGCGAAAGGGTCAAATACTCGTAGGGGGTTCAGATGGTGACTAAAGGCGCTCTCATGCAACAAATTGAGGATGTTGCACCGGAAAAAAAGGCGATCCTGAACAGGCTCAAGCGCGTAGAGGGTCAACTTCGCGGAATCCAGCGCATGATCGTAGAAGACAGACCCTGCCGTGACATCCTAATCCAGCTATCGGCCGCCCGCAAGGCTATGCAGCAAACCTGCATAGAAATACTGAAGGGCTACGTCCACAAATGCTTTAGAGAGGGCGAGCCGACTGAAAAGAGTTTAGAAGAGCTCGAGACAGTCGTGAGCACCCTCTTGGACATCGCACCACCGCTCGCGCAAGAAGAAAAGGTCGAAGGAGAGTAATCTCGGCAACGCATAAAATATAAGCGGGAGACCCAGCTTCGCCGTGGCACCCGAAGGTTACCGCTTACCGTTGCTCCCTTCCGGGCCTGGCGGGGTTCACGGGCCTTCGCTGCACGGGGCCAGACCCCCCGCAACCTTGGCGGAGAGGGTGGGATTTGAACCCACGAAGCGGCTTCTAACCGCTTACTCGCTCTCCAGGCGAGCGCCTTGGGCCTCTCGGCCACCTCTCCGTTGAACGCTATCTACATGGCGGAGAGAGTGGGATTCGAACCCACGAGGCGGCTTCGAACCGCCTAGTCGATTTCGAGTCGACCGCCTTCGTCCTCTCGGCCATCTCTCCATATTCGACACTTAAGCCTTACGCCTCGAGCAAAAGAAACCTCGCAACAGCTCGCCGCTCTCTTCTTCTAAGACGCCCCCTACTACCTCCCGCCGCGGCGATATCCTGCCATCGCTCAGAAGATCGTAGACGGAACCGCACGCCCCACCCTTCGGATCATGGGCGCCGTAGACAACTCGCTTTATGCGGGTTTGCAAAATCGCCCCGGCGCACATAAGACACGGTTCGAGGGTGACATACAGGACGCAACCCTCAAGCCTCCAATCGCCGAGCTCGCAAGAGGCCTCTCTCAACGCTAAAATCTCAGCGTGAGCTGTGGGATCTTTCAGTTCTTCGCGGCGATTGTGAGCGCTCGCGATCAAAACATCGCCTATAACAACCGCCGCCCCCACCGGCACTTCGCCCCTGGAAGCTCCCTTCCTCGCTTCCTCCAAGGCCAGGCGCATAAAATAAAAATCCCTTGCGGAGGCGTTTCGAGGCACAGTCAATTTATAGCACATCCTAAGCGTTGTCAAGGCCCCTTGGTAGGCCTGCCCACGCGGTTTTCTGTGCCGGAAAGCAGCCTCTCGATATTGTCCTTGTGCCTCGCGATCGTAAGCGCTGCCAATGAAGCGCTGGCAAAGATGTAGACGCGATCTGCTCTCAACAGCCAAAAGAAGAATGGCGCACATGACAGAGAAATAATCGAGGCGAGGGATACGTAGCGAAAGAGGCGAACCAAAATCCACCACAAGGCGCCGCTCGCCAAGGCGACCAGCGGGTGATAGGAGAAGACGACGCCGAAGGTGGTGGCTACACCCTTGCCGCCTCTAAGTTTTAGCCAAAGCGGGAATACGTGCCCACAAACGCTGGCCACGCCCACCAGGGCCAAAATGAAGTGGTCGTCTACCCATAGGCGCGCCAACATTACGGCCAGACCGCCTTTGACGATATCGAAGGCGCCGACCGCCATGGCCCACCTCCTACCTAAAATGCGACCGACGTTAGTGGCTCCTATATTGCCGGAACCATAGCGCCGTATATCATCGCCGCGGAGGGCCTTGACCACCAGGTAGCCTGTCGGAATGGAGCCGAAGAGATAACCGAAAAGCACCCAGAGCCAATTCATCTCTCATTTGCCCCTCAACGCCAAGGCGTCTACAGCCACAGCGCCATGCCCCTCATCCAGCACGATGACCGGGTTGACATCGAGCTCCTTCAAGTCCTTCTCCACATAAGCCAGCTCCGAGATCCGCCTGGTCATATCCGCCAAAGCCGAAATGTCCCTTTTGGCGCTCCCGCGGGCACCGGCCAAAAGCGGGAAACCTTTCAGCGATCGCACCATCTCCAACGCTTCCTCTTCGTCTACAGGGCAGCGACGCAGTGCCACGTCTCCCAAAACCTCGACGTATATCCCGCCCAAACCCACGGCTATGATGGGGCCAAAGACGGGGTCCCTTTTCGCCCCTATCATACACTCAAGCCCACCCTCGACCATCTCCTGGACGAGCACCCCTTTGATCTGGGCATCTTTGTCGAAGCGACGCGCGCGTTCGAGGAGCCTCCCATAGGCATTTCGCACCTCCTCCTCATCGCTGAGGCGAAGGGCAACGACGCCGGCTTCGGTCTTGTGTAAGATCTGGGGAGAGATGACCTTTAAAGCCACGGGAAAACCGATGTCGTTGGCCGCAGAGAGCGCTTCTTCCAGGCTCAAACAGAGCTTCTCCCTGGTGATGGGAACCCCGTAATGGGCGAGGAGCAATTTGGAATCGTACTCCGTCAACTCCTCAGGCAGCGTCGAGAGAAAGGGGACAGAAGCTTCGATCGCGGGACGGATCGGCGTTCGACCGGTCTGCCACTTGACCATCGAGGCCAGCGCAAAGGCGCACCTCCGCAGGCTACGATAGACCGGCAGGCCTGCAGAGTGGAGCTGCTTCAAAAACTGCCCTCCATGTTCCTCATCTATAAGCCAAGAGCATAGGATAGGCTTGGAGGAACGACGAAAGGCCCTCTCCAGCTCGTCCGCCATGGCCTGCCCGGAGCTGCCCGTGATCATGGATATTATGCAGACTACGGCATCTGCCTCGCCGGAAGAGAGCGCAGAATCGAGGCACACAGGAAAACCTTCCGGTTCGTTTATGACCTGAGCGGTCATGTCGACGGGATTGACGGGCGATCCAAAGGACGGAATGTGCGCTGCTATGCGCTCCTGGATCTGCGGCGAAAAACGAGGCACATCGAGGCCAAGATCGGAGCATCGATCTGCCATGATTATGCCGGCACCCCCGGACGTTGTTAGTATCGCCACCCTCTTGCCTTCCGGGCGCTGCGGCGCAGCGAAGGCAATGCCCAAGTCTATCATGTCTTCCACATCGTCGAGCTCTATCGCCCCATATTGCCGCAAAACCGCCTCCCACACAGCCCTGTCCCCGGCAACAGCTGCGGTGTGACTCTTAGCCGCAGCTTGCGCTGACGGGCTCTTGCCGGCCTTCAACACTGCCACAGGGATCTCCTTCTCCTTGGCGGTCCGCAATAGCTCCAAAAAACGCTCTCCGTCGTTCAAGCCTTCCAGATAAATGAGCAGGAGGCGCACTTCTGGGTCTCTTAGAAAGTGCATGCCGAAATCCACCACGTCCAGATCTGCCTGGTTGCCAGTCGTCACGACGTAACGGAAGCCGACCCCTCCATCCACAGCGAGCGAATACGACGAAAATCCGAAGGCGCCGCTCTGGGACACATATGCCACCGGACCCTTACAAGGCCTGTCGCTGTCGAGGGAGGCAGAAAAGCTCAAAGGGATGCCCTGTGCGAGGTTTGCAAGCCCCTGGCAATTGGGCCCCACTATTCGCACGCCGCCTCTCCTGGCGAGCTCGATCACCCGCTCCTGAGAAGTCGCGTCGCCGCTCTCAGCAAAGCCGGAGGAAAAGATCACCACGAAGGGAACGCACCGTGCCGCGCACTGCTCGATCACCTCAGGCACAAGGGAGGAGCGAACGGCGATCAAAACCACATCCGGAGTCTCCGGCAAGGATGAAACATCGGGGAAACACGGAAGGCCATGGAGAGATTCATATTTCGGATTGACGGGGTAAATGCTCCCGTCGAATTTATATCGCAGCAGCAGCTTCAAAGGTCTGCCTGAGATGCTGTCCAAATTGGACGAAGCCCCAACTACTGCTACGCTCTTAGGGCAAAGCAACGCGTTAAGGTCTTGCGGCACGGCTTTCCCTCCTCGCTCAAGACACAACCATTCACAGAGGTCTTGATGAACTAAGCCTCCGTCACATTTTTATTCTTACGACCACAACTATACACCTTGAAACAAAAGAAGTGAAAGGGCACAAAAATGGTGCCGAGGGGGGGACTCGAACCCCCATGGGCTTCCCCACACGCCCCTCAAACGTGCGTGTCTACCAGTTCCACCACCTCGGCACTACGCCAGCGATTATAACAACCCGGGCGCAGATCCGTCAAGCCGCCCTGAGCTCTTGTGCGAGCCGACAAATGCACGATCCTCTATCGTCTTCGAGCTTCCTTTATGCGGGCGGCCTTACCGCTGAGCTTGCGCAGGTAGTAGAGCTTGGCCCTCCTCACCTTGCCCCTACGCACAATCTCGATCTTGTCTATGACCGGAGAATAGAGGGGGAAAATGCGCTCCACCCCTACACCGCCGGAGACCTTGCGCACTGTAAAAGTCTCCCTAACGCCGCCGTGCTTTCTCGCTATAACAACGCCTTCAAAGACCTGGATTCGCTGCCTGTTGGCCTCCGAGACTTTAACGTGCACTTTCACGGTATCGCCTGGCCTGAAATCCGGCACTTCATTGTTTTTAAAACGTCTCTCTATAAGAGCGACCCTTGGATCCATCGCTATATCCTCCTTCTAAATTCTTTCTCGGTAAAGTCAAATGTTTTCGAAAAACAAAATTCAATCAAGCAAGCGCATCCTGCTCCGTCGCATTGTAGCATAGACACACAAGAGACAAAAGTTCGATCGCGCCCAACCGCTCAAAAATAAAATTGGAAGACGTGGCGCGGCGAACAGTTACCTCGAGCCGAACAGGCGATCCAGCACCACCGAAACCTCGCAAGAGAGCGGGATTTTGTCCCCCATCTCGTCCAAACACATCATAGTGTCAAAGTGTGACGCTTCCTTCGCAAAGAGCTCATCGGCACAAAAGACCAGAGAGAGCGGAAGGTCTCTTTCGAGGACGCGCCTCTTCAACTCAAGCCAATGAACGCCGCTGCGAGGCGCCTCTGCTACACCGACCACATAAGGAACCTTTTTTTCGCTCTTCTCTATCCAAGACATGGCACTCTCTAACGAAGGAAAGCGCTTGACCACTGACAAATCTGTCGTGACGGGTTTTTGCAGAGGCGCCACGACGAGCACCTTTTTTGCGCCATAAGCGCCGGACACTGCGCATATCCGCTCGAGTTCTTCGAGTGACACATCCGGCGCCGAAAGCAACGCGACATAAAAGCTGCAGCTCAAATAGGGCAAAATATTGGCCCGGCTCAACAGATCCGACCTGCGGACGATCGTCCTGTCTGCGGCCTGCCTTCGCCTCCAGTCGAGGACCGCGCCGTGATCGCCAGATAGCAAAACTTCAGGGACTCGCTTTCCCCTCCATTCAGCAGGGCGAGTGTAATGAGGATGGTCGAGAAAACCCCTGAAAAAGGAATCCTCTGCGACGGACTCAGCCTTACCCACCACACCAGGGAGCTGACGAGACACAGCGTCAATTATAACCATAGCGGGGAGCTCTCCTCCTGTCAAGACATAATCCCCTATCGACAGCTCCAAATCCACGCAGCTCTCCACAAAGCGCTCGTCTACTCCCTCATAATGGCCGCAGGCGATGACCAGGTGATCCTCCTGGGCCAAACTTTCGACCACCTCCTGCGACAGGATGACTCCTTGAGGAGAGGGGAAAACGACCGTGGCCTTCTCAGAGACGTCACGTGCTGCCTGAACGGCCCTATAGAGCGGCTCGGCCATCAGCACCATACCGCCGCCGCCATAGGTATAATCGTCCACCTGCCGATGTTTGCCCTCAGCGAAGTCGCGCAAGTCCAAAAGATCAACTTTTATGAGGCCAGAGGTTATGGCCCTGCCGATTATGCTCGAGGATAGAAACCCGTTGAAAATCTCGGGGAAGGCGGTTATGACAGAAAAACGCTTCACTCCCACAACCCCTCGATCAAGGTCACCTCGATGACCCCTTCGTCTAAGTCGATCCGCCGAACGACATCTTTTATGGCAGGGAGAAACTTTTCCTCTCCTAAGGGGGTTTTCACCGCATAGATGTCGTTAGCGCCAGTCGACAATACGTCTATAACTTCACCCAAGACCTCACCCGTGGCGAGATCTTTCACGGCGAGGCCCACAATATCCTCTATCCAGTATTGCCCCTCAGGCAGGACGATTCGACGCTCTTTGGCCACCTTTATGAGCATGCCCCTAAGGGACTCCGCTGAGCCGCGATCGCCGAACTCCTCCACTTCTACAAGGAACTCTCTCTTGGCGTCCAAAAATTTTGCCATCTTGACATGGAGGCAACGGACGAACTCGCCGTCATCGCTATAAAGGTTGAGCTCTTTCTGACTCAAGAAGCGCTCAGGAAAGTCGGTGAGCGGCACTATCCTCATTGCGCCCTTGATGCCATGAGCGCCGGCTACTACGCCGACGGTGACGAGCTCCTCTGAGTCTGCGATCTCGCTTCACCTTCCGCTTCTCGTTTTAATCGGCCCTCGGACCCAATCTGCAGAAAGACCGTCTCACTACTCTACGACGTCGACCTCGACCCTTTCGCCCGACTTCATAGACGCAGCCTTGACGACCGTCCTGATGGCGTTAACCGTGACGCCTCTCCTGCCTATGACGCGCCCCAAATCTTGAGGGTCAACGCTGACCTTGACCCTCACTGTGCCGCTATCGCGCTCCTCTGTGACGCTCACAGCATCGCTTACAGTCACGAGCTGCTTCACGATGCCCTCGACCAGACGGCAATAATCCGGCATGCCTACAGCTGACCCACCTTTGCGCTCTCTTCGAACTTGCTCCAGACTCCGGCTTTGACCAGGATCGAGCGAGCCGTGTCGGATGCCTTCGCCCCTGCCTTGAGCCAATATAGGGCCCTCTCTTCATCGACCGCTATCTCAACAGGATCCCTCAACGGATTGTAGTGACCTATTTTCTCGATAAAGCGCCCGTCTCTCGGCGAGCGGGAGTCCGCCACCACTAAGCGGTAGAACGGCAATTTCTTGCGGCCATGCCTGGCCAAACGAATGCACACCGCCATAAGATAAAACACCTCCACAAACTATTGAAATAATTCTTTAGGCAACTTGAAACCCTTTGTCTTGCCTTTGTTCAAACGCTTCCAAATCCCTTTCATTTCCTCATACTGCTTTAATACCTGGTTCACTAACTGAACGCTCGTGCCTGACCCTTGCGCTATCCGGCGTCTGCGGCTTCCCTTGATGATCTCAGGGCGCCGCCTCTCCTCCGGCGTCATGGAGAGTATAACGGCTTCCACATGTTTAAGCCTCTTCGGGTCAACCTCTACGCCCTTCAGCTGCTTGAGCTTGCCGGGCAGAGGGACCATCTCCAGGACCTTTTCCAGAGGGCCGAGTTTTTGAAGCTGCCGAATCTGAAGCAACACCTCTTCCATAGTGAAGCGGTTTTCCTTTAAGCTCTTGGCCAAATGCTCCGCTTCGCCCATGTCGGCAGTGGACTGGATCTTCTCCACAAGGCCGGCTACGTCTCCCATTCCCAAAATGCGCTGGGCCATACGGGCGGCGTCGAAGACTTCCAAGTCGTCCAGGTGTTCCCCAACACCCACGAGCTTCACGGGAACCCCCGTCGCTGCCCTTATAGCCAAGGCAGCGCCGCCCCGCGCATCGCCATCGAGCTTCGTCAATATTGCCCCTGTGATAGACAGACGCTCTTTAAACGCCAAGGCCACGTTTACCGCCTCTTGCCCCGTCATGGCGTCCACTACGAGCAAAATCTCATGAGGGGAGAGGAGGCCCTTCATTTTAGCCAGTTCATCCATGAGCGCCTCGTCCACATGAAGACGGCCAGCCGTATCGAATATGATAACATCTACGAGCCGATCTCGCGCATACGATATAGCTTCTTCGGCCACCCTAAGAGGGTCGCCTGAAGTATAAGGTGCAAAACAGGGTATTTTCGCCTCGCTCGCCAGCACCTTGAGCTGCTCCACCGCCGCAGGCCTCTGCAGGTCGCAGGCCACGACCATCGGCCTGTGGCCAGAAGATAGGCGCTTTGCGAGCTTTACGGCCGTCGACGTCTTGCCGGAACCCTGAAGCCCCACGAGCATATAAAGGGTCGGCGGTTTCGAAGCGACGGCAAGAGGCTCTGCTCCCCCGCCCATGAGCGAGATGAGCTCCTCGTATACTATGGCGAGGACCTGTTGGGCAGGCGTGATGGAATCGAGGACGGCTCGCCCTACGGCCCTTTCTTTCAGGCGCGACGTAAATTCCTTTACGACCTTATAGTTCACGTCGGCTTCAAGAAGGGCACGTCTCACCTCTCGAAGCGCCTCTTCCACGTCGGCCTCCGTGAGCTTTCCCTTGCTCCTCAGCCTGGAAAACGCACCCTCCAGGCGCTCTCTTAAACCCTCAAACATAGACATTCCTCCAGAAAGCAGTTCGATTATATTATGAGGAGTGCCTCAAACTGTCAAGTTGCCGACGAAAATGGAGGGGTAAACGATTGAAAGGGATATTGGCATATTTTCTTGACCGCCCAAACAGGTTCGTCGTCAGGGTCGAGACTAAAGATGGCGTCATCTCCGCTTACCTGCCAAACCCCGGCAGGCTGTGGGAGATCTTGCTGCCAGGCGCACCATTGCTACTGGCGGCGTCATCGGGCACATTGCCGTATGTAGTCATGGCAGCTAAAAGGTCAAACGAATGGATATTGCTCCACACCCATATGGCCAATCGCGCGGCGAGACATCTACTCGCGAGAAACCTCGTTCCCGGACTTGAGGGTTCTAAGTTGATACGACCGGAATTTACGATAGGCGATAGCCGCTTCGACTTTTTGCTCGAAAAGGACGGCCAAAAGATCTTGTTGGAAGTCAAATCCTGCACGCTCTTCGGAAAAGGCGTCGCCGCCTTCCCTGACGCCGTCACAGCGAGGGGGAAAAGACACATCGAGGAGATGGCCAGGTTAACTAAGGAGGGCTTCAAAGCCTTTGTATTGTTCGTCGTAAATTCTTCCACTCCCAGGGCGTTCATCCCAGACTATCACACCGATTTCGACTTTGCAGCTACCCTTGCGAATGCCCGCGACCTCATCGACATAGCCCCTGTCTCAGTGCACTGGGACGAAGAGCTCACGATGCAGGTAAATCCTGAAAGGCTCCCCATCCCCTGGCAAATTATCGATAGAGAAATGGCCGATAGCGGCGCCTATATGGTCATCTTCAAGCTGAAGGAGCCGAGCACTATAAAAATCGGCTCCTTAGGAGAGGTTTCCTTCCGCCCAGCATATTATGTCTACGTCGGTTCAGCCAAAAAGAACCTGTCGGCGCGCATCAATCGCCACAGCAGAAAGAGAAAGAAGGAGCATTGGCATATAGATTATCTGAGCAGCATTTCCAAGGCCACCCGTCTTCTTCCCATAAGGACTCAAGAAGACATAGAATGTCTCCTATCGAAGGATCTCATGGAGATATGCGACTTTGCTATACCCAACTTCGGCGCAAGCGATTGCGATTGCAGATCGCATTTGTTCGGCTTCTTGAAAGATCCCATTAAACGCACCGACTTCGTAAGCCTGCTGCTTTACTATCGCTTAGACAGGCCGTACAGGGGCGTCCTTACCGAGCGCACCTCATCCGCGTCAGGCGTGCCTCTCGCCGGCATCGCTCCAGGCGCGCGTCTCCACCTCTGAGAGGAGGCCCCACAGGGCCACCAAAAGGCGTCTTTTGTCCCCCAAGATGTGCTCCAAGGCATGTTTCACCTTGTCGTCTTCTATCATATGCCACCGCGCCTGAATGTCGTTCATGGAGTGGAGCTCCTCGGCCAAGGTCTCTCGAAGCAATTCGGCCACCTCTAAGGGGTCACTCACATGGTGATGGCCCACAGATTCAGGAGTAATGACGTCGCACACTTCCTTTAACCTCCCTCGCGCTTGTGTTATGCTAATTAATGTAGGGCTACAGAGCCCAACACATTAGATTTATTTTAACATCTTACATCTGGAGGTGAAACTATGTCGTCGTGGGATGATGTGCGCAAAGAATACTACCGACGTCTGGGAGCAAGCGTTACCAAGGCACTGGAAGGAAACGGATTCAAGGCTCGCTATGTCGAGACGGGGAACGCGGCCAAGGAGGCCGTCTTGGAACTCATACCCTCCAGCGCATCCGTCGGCATCCCGGGAAGCGTTACAATCAGGGAGCTGGGCTTGCCCGAGGCTCTCGAGTCACGAGGGCACAAGATATTCCATCATTGGGGCGTATCTTTGTCACCCGAAGAGAGGGCCAAAAGGCTCATGGACGAAAACGCATCGGATGTGCTGCTTACCAGCTCAAACGCTGTGACGCTCGACGGAATTCTCGTCAACATCGATGGCTCCGGCAACCGCGTCTCCGGAATGGCCTGGGCGAGCAACAGGATAATTTTCGTAGTAGGGATAAACAAGGTGTGCCGCGACGTGGAATCTGCAATACAGCGGATCAGAGACGTGGCCACCCCAATGAATGCCATCCGTCTGAACACGAACGTCCCCTGTAAAAGCGTAGGGCATTGTGTCAACTGCAACAGCCCTGAGAGGCTCTGTAGAGCTTTATTGATTTTAGAGCGCGTCCCGACTGGTCGCGACGCTCATGTAATTTTGGTCGGTGAAGCGCTCGGCTACTAAATAACAAGAGGCGCGACGAGCTGCTGCACGTGCAAGCACCCGTCGCGCCCTTTCCTTTCTATATTGCGCGGGCGCTACCTGCGCCAAGTGGCCGGCACAAAGAGCAGGAGCACCTCGTAAAGCTCGAGCCTCCCCATGACCATGCACACGGAAAGCACCCACTTCCCAGCCATCGGGATCGAGGCGTAGTTTTCCGTAGGGCCAACGCTTCCGAGGCCAGGGCCTATGTTGTTGAGCGTTGCGGCGACGCTTGCGATGGCCGTCAAGACGTCAACACCCAATCCGGCCATGATTATGGTGCCCACGGCAAACACCACTATGTAAATACTGAAAAAGACCAATATTGATGATACGATCTCCCTGCTCACCACCTGATCGTTTAAACGTGTGTAGGCAACGGCTTTGGGATGAAGCAGCTTCATCACTTCGGCACGGACCTCCTTGAATAGCATCAAAATCCGAACGTTTTTGATGCCCCCTCCAGTCGAACCTGCGCACCCTCCGATGAACATGAATACGAGCAGAAGAGCCTGAACATAAAACGGCCACGTCTCGTAATCCGCCGTGACGTAACCTGTAGTCGTAATTATGCTCACTACCTGAAAGGCCCCGAATCGTAAGGCATCCAAAAACGTGTCGTAGCTGCCGGAAAGGAGCAAGAAGGCAGCGACGGAAAGGACGCCACCGACCACCAAAGAGGCGTAAAAACGAAATTCCTCATCTCTCCACCAGGCACCTATATCGCCTTTTAGAATCTGAAAATGCAGCGTAAAATTGGCGCCAGCCAAAAACATGAATAAGATTATCACCCAATCGAAATAGGCGTTGCCATACTGCCCTATGCTGGCGTTCAGTGGCGAGAAGCCACCCGTAGCCATCGTGCCGAACGTGTGGGTAAGCGCTTCGAATAGGTTCATTCCGCCCAAGAAGAGGAGGCCTGTTTCGAGTGCTGACAACAAGACATAGACTCCCCACAGTAAAAGGGCGGTATGCTGAATGCGCGGCGTAAGTTTCTCCGGCACAGGACCAGGCACCTCGGCTTTGTAAAGCTGCATCCCTCCCACTCCGAGCATGGGCAATATGGCCAAACCCAAGACGATGATACCCATCCCGCCGAGCCAATGCGTGAGGCTGCGCCAAAAGAGAATCCCCCGCGGAGCAGATTGGATGTCGATCAGCACAGAGGCTCCAGTGGTGGTGAAGCCGGACGCAGCCTCGAAGAAGGCATCCGTATAGGTGGGAAGCGTCCCGTGCAGCCAGAAGGGCAATCCCCCGATAGCCGAAGCAAGAAACCACGACAACCCCACCGCCGCAAAAGCCTCTCTGGGGCCCATATCTCCCGCTTTCTTTCCGCGACCGAGGAGCAAAAAAACGCCAGATATAGCTAAGCCGAGGGCCATACTGTAAAGGAGGGGAATCAAGTCGTCGCTGCCGTCAATCACCGCCCAAAAGATCGGCCACAACATCCAGAGCGATACGACTACTCCAAGTAAGCCGAGAACTTTGCAAACTATGCCAACGCGCATTTAGAAACTACCCCTCGAGGATATTTAAGGCCTTAGAAACGAGCCCACTCGACGCGAACAACACCACTGTATCGTTGGCCTGAAGCACGGCGTCTCCGTCAGGGACGAAGATCTCGCCATTCCTCTCTACGAAGGCTATTACAACCCCTTTTGGCAGATTGAGTTCTCTCAAGGGTTTTCCGATCGTCG
>LGFQ01000143.1 GCA_001508935.1 Synergistales bacterium 54_24 | reverse complement strand
TTTTCGGACATGACCGACGACGAGCGGGAAGCGATCGCGCGCGCCCTCCTGAAATACTGCGAGCTGGACACGCTGGCCATGGTCATGATCTACCAGGGGTGGGCGGACGCGATACGGCGGTAAGAAAAACCTTAAAAAAACGGGTTTCCGACAGGGGGTGGTGAGCCACGGAAAGCGGCGACTGACTGAGATAACCGCGGGCGTGGACAGGAAGAAGCGGAGCGAAACCGCTCGGACGTTTTGAGCGGATAAACACAAAAAAGAAAAGGAGAAAACGAAGATGTCCTACTATATTTACAGATTGCCTCGGCGGTTAACCCCGGAAGAAGAAGAGATGAGCATATATGACATTTTTGAGCAACTAATGAAGAAGGCAAGGGGCAAAAAAGCCGCGCAGGACGGCGACGAATTCGATGACGAACTCTATGACGAACTCGACGACGAATTCTACTACGAACTCGACGGCTGCGAACCCGCCGACGAGCCCGAATACAAACCAGTCAAGCTTTGCCAGGATGACGACACGTCCCGGCTCAAGATTGACGAAGACAAAGCCGCCGACGAGCCCGAATACAAACCAGTCAAGCTTTGCCAGGATGACGACACGTCCCGGCTCAAGATTGACGAAGATTTTGATAAGACAAGTCAGTTTCATTTCAACTGTGTGGCATGGCCCAAATTACTCATGCTCGCTGTCAACTACGGTTGGGAACCGCTGCGGCCGCCGGATCATTATTTAGGCAGCTGGGGGCAGGTAGTGAACGGCGAAGACACGAAAAACTTGGTTACGGCATTGCAGCGTACTCTGGACGACTTGGCGCGCATAATACCGACCGAGCCGTCGTGGGGACCACTTGGACCTATAAAATTAAGAGACGCTATATGTCGTTTGGCTAATCCGTCCAAGTGGCAAACAGAGCAGGCACCGGAAACAAGTGACGAAGACAGTAACGACCTAGATGGCACGATAATGGGGCCAAACTGGAATTTAAGCCCAGAAGAGTTTTGGGCCGACAACTTAGAAACGCTAAAAAATTTTATCGACTTCGCCTTAAAGGCCGATTACGGGCTTAGAATTGCCTAAGCGATTACCCCCGCGGGGCCCCGCGGGGGTAATTACTTTTACGCGCTTCAGGAGTATAAATAAGGCAAAGGGCCCGCTCATTTGGCGTCCAACATCGTCTTCCAGCAAGGCGAAGGCGGTCTCGATGAATCCGTTTTTGCGCCTCAAAATGTGGTCCGCTCAGCCTGTCTCAGGCGTGGCGCGGCGACTAAGGGCTTTCTTCCAAAATCCGCTCCAGTTGTATTTCTAAGGCGGGGAGCTCCCGCTTTACGATGCTCCAGACGATCTCCAAATCTACGCTGAAGTACCCGTGAACGATCCTGTTTCTAAGGCCGACTATTTTTCGCCAGGGCGTGTCTTCGTAACGGCCTTTTACGTCGTCGGAGATGTTTTTGGCGGCTTCCCCTATCACAATGAGGTTTTTCACGACCGCGTCGATCGTTTTGTCGTCTTCCTTAAAAGAAGCAAAATCCATGCCGTCGGTGTACTTTTCGATCTTCCTGACGCATTCTAAAACGTCTTCGACGTAAAGCTTCCAGTCCCTCTTAGACATAGCGCAAATCTTCCATGACGTATTCTTTCCTGTTGGGTTTTATGCCGTCCGGGGTCGTAAGGTCAACTCTCACGCCGAGGATGTCTTCCAGAAAATCCGCGAGGCCAAAGAATTCAAATCCTACGGGCTCGCTAAAAGTCACCATGATGTCGACGTCGCTGTTTTCAGTCTGCTCCCCGCGGGCGTAGGAGCCGAAAACGGCGATGCTTTTGACCTTGTACTTTTCCTCGAGCTCTTTTCTGTGGCGGTTTATGACGCTTTTTATCTCTTCGAGGGTTTTTGCTTTCGGCTTTTCTTCTTTGGCGTCAGGAGTTCTAAGGTCGAAAGGAAAACGCCCCTCCGAACCTACCCTGACGAGGAAGATGCGGACGGCGTCAGAGATCGAAAGCCCCATTTTGTCCAGGACCCGCGCGGCTTTCTCCTTGGTTTCGCCGTCTATCCGCACCCGAATTGACGAATCGCAAGCGCGCCTCAAGAAAAACACCCCCTCTTTGTGATAACATTGTAGCAATATTAGTTTTATCGATCAAGCAATGTTTCCTCACTATTTGAAATAGAGCCTGAGCCCCGGCCGCCAAGGTTGGGGTATCCCCTAGAGTCTGCGGAAAAGCCGGGGCTTGATGTTTACTTTATTCACTATTCACTCCACTCGTTATCTATTACCTAAATTCCCGAAGAATTATAACTATGCTCC
>LGFQ01000002.1 GCA_001508935.1 Synergistales bacterium 54_24 | reverse complement strand
GTCGAAATGCTTTCCCCCTCAGGGGAAGTGCTGAAGGTTTTGAAGCGCGCTTAAGAGGCCACCGCAACGGCACATTTGTTGAATTTTTTGAGGCAACTGCGTTTTGGGCAGTTGCCTCTTTCTTTTTAGCAGATTTACGTGAAATTACCGATGGCTCAGGCTGAAAGGCGCAGTAGCCTCCAAGCGACCCGTTAGTCTTAAAGAAATGGGAGCATTTAATATGATGAGAAGCCTTTGCTGATATTCTATTAGGAAGAGATGACCAGGAGTTTTCAATATTTCTCAAAACGGGGGGTTGACGAGGATTAAAAAGCATGATAAACTTCGTCGCGGAGTCTATTGTGATAATTCATTATGATAAACTCATGGGAGGATTTACGAGTGATGCAGCTTTATAACATGCCATCAACAAGGGAAATATTCTTGAACAAAAACGAAAATCCCTTTGATACTCCACCAGCCTTGAAGGAAGAGATCAGGAAAAGCTTATCGTCCCTGAGGCTCAACCATTACCCAGATCCCGATGCCAAGGCCCTTAAGGCAGCCCTCTCCGAATATACGGGTTTTCCGGCGGAGCGCATAGTAGTCGGCAATGGAGGAGATGAAATACTCTTTTTGCTGTTCGCCGCTCTTATCAGAGAGGGCGATCGCGTTTTGACGCTATCGCCGTGCTTTTCAGAATACAACCATCTCTGCAAGCTCTTCCGTGCCGAGCAAGTGAAGGTGCCAGTCGTAGTGAATGGGAAGCGTTTCTCTTTCTCGGAAGAGGCAGTGTTGGACGTCCTGCGCGAGGCTTCGCCACGGTTGGTGCTGCTGGATTCTCCCCATAACCCCACAGGTATGCTCCTGAGGTCAGATTTTCTCCTCAAAGTGATAGAGCATTCTCCTGGGATATGTCTGATAGACGAAGCATATGCCGAATTTTCAAGGACTTCCATCCTGGAATCGATCAAAGGGGATCTTCCAAGGGAAGTTGCAGTGCTCAGGACTATGTCAAAAGCTTGGGGTTTAGCCGGTATGCGCGTGGGATACGCAATGTGCGGCAAACATGTCGCCCAAGTCCTCAACGAGACGCGAAGCCCCTTCAACGTCAACGTGATGAGCCAGGATATAGCCAAGCTAATGCTATCCTACCGGGAATGGATGGAAGGCAGGGTTTACGCCATATCTTACATTCGCGACCGCTTCGTCGAAGAGGTAAACCGTATCCCCGGCTGGCAAGCCTTCGAGAGCACATCGAACTTTGTAGCTGTGCGTGCACCGCTACAAAGACAACAGCTCGAAGAGTTCTTGTTGCAACAAGGGATCCATGTCAAATTCATCTCCGTACCATGGGAGGGCACATGGATGCGCGTCACTGTGGGCAAAGAAAATGAAATGCAGCTTCTAATCTCGGCCTTTAGTGACCTAACTCAACAAGCTGAGGGGTTTCCGAGTTCCAGAGTTACAGTTTAACCCTCTTCTCCGAAGTGGAAATATTCGGTTCTGCCTCTGTAGTCTTGAAATAGGAAAAGGTAGATGTTATAATAACGTGCGTTGCGTGGAAACCATGTGACATCTCACAAAGACAAGGAGGCGATTTGGTTATGTCAGAAAAATGGAAAGATTCTCTCACGGATCAGCTCTGCAAGGCTATCCTCTCACTGAAGACCGTGGAGGAAGTTTATAACTTCCTCGAGGATATAGCTACCATAGGCGAGATCAGAGCATTGGCTCAGCGCCTCGAAGTAGCTAAACTACTGAGCGAGGGTTTAACATACCCACAGATAGCCCAGCAGACCGGCGCAAGCACTGCTACCATCAGCAGGGTCAAGAAGTTCCTTGAGTATGGGGCAGATGGCTACAGGTTGGTTCTTGAGCGGCTAAAAGAGCAGGGTGCCTGAGAGCGGGGACGCTTGTAGCGCTTAGTCGCAGCTTAAGAAAGAGGAGGGGGCCATTGACCCTCTCCTCTTCGCGTTTTTCCAGCAAAGCTGCAGCACGAGATGATGGGGCAGGATGGGCATGCAGGTTTGCGTGCTGTGCATATATGGCGTCCGTGCTCTATGATGTTGAGGTGGGCACCATAATATTGTTCTTGAGGTATAGCCGCCTCCATGATCGACTGGATATCTTCGGGCGTAGCGTTCTGAGGAGCCCAACCTATCCTTTTGCAGACTCTCGTTATATGTGTATCCACAGGAAAGGCAGGCTGGCCCAGCTCGAAGAGAAGAACGCACGCCGCCGTCTTCGGGCCCACTCCTGGAAGGCTTAGGAGAAAGGACTTCGCTTTGTCTTTATCCCAAGACTTCATACCTTTAAGCGAATATTCCCCAAAGCGTTCTTTTATCCTCTTAAGCGCCTGATTTATATAGCGGGCCTTGACCTCGCCCAGCCCCGCTGCTCGTATAGTAGAAGCCAACTCTTCGATGCTCGAAGCCGCTGCTTCTTCCCAAGACGAAAAACGCAATTTAAGCTGAGCGAAGGCGCGATCGCGGTTTTTGTCGTTCGTATTTTGCGATAGTATCGTGACTATCAGTCCGTCCAATGGGTCCTCGTGAGCCTTCACGGGAGAGAGTTTCCCCATCCCCCACGCCTTCTCCAGCACATCGAGGACCCATAAAACTACTGATCGCTCAGGCAGAGTCAAGGCCGTCGGACAAACGGCGGCGGGTGAGATACCCGCCCGATGGACCTTAACCGTTTCCTTCGTCTTCACTTTTCTTTGGTTCCT
Source organism: Synergistales bacterium 54_24 (assembly GCA_001508935.1). Lineage (GTDB taxonomy): Bacteria > Synergistota > Synergistia > Synergistales > Thermosynergistaceae > Thermosynergistes. The sequence continues at coordinate 49,904 of LGFQ01000002.1, read as the reverse complement.
CCCCGAGCTCTTTCTTGAGCTTGGCAGATCTTTCCATGAAAGTCCTCAACTTCTGCTTCGCCCGAGCATGAACTGTACCTTCGGGAAAATTGCCAGCCTCGTCCATCTTGCCAGCTGGAACGCCCGTCAGTATCTCGATGCCTTCATCCACATGTCTGATGGCCCATATGTGAAATTTGCCCTCTTGTACGGCTTGCATGACCTCATGGTCCAACATGAGGTGCACCACATTGCTTTCGGGTATCATTACACCCTGATCCCCTGTCAAGCCCTGGACCTTGCAGTACTTGAAGAAACCTTCGATTTTTTCGTTGACGCCACCGATGGGCTGTACATTCCCAAACTGGTCAACCGAACCCGTGACGCCTATACCCTGTTTCAGCGGCAAATCCGAAAGAGCAGACACGAGGCAATAGAGTTCTGTAGAAGATGCGCTATCTCCCTCTATGCCGCCATAAACCTGCTCGAAGGCCAAGTGAGCCGAAAGCGCCAGGGGCATATCCTGGGCATATTGTCTGCCCAAGTAGCTCGAAAGGGTTAAAAGGCCTTTGTTGTGAATCGGCCCGGTTAACTTAACCTCCCTCTCGATGTTTACGACGCCTTCGCGCCCCATGAAGACATTGGCAGTGATCCGCACAGGGTGCGCGAATCTATGATCGACGAGGTCGACTACAGTGAGGCCATTTACCTGCCCCACTTTTTCTCCCCGCGTATCGATATAGAGCGTGCCGTCTTCAAAGGCCCTCCTCATTCGCTCTTCTACGAGATTCATGCGGAACTGCTTCTCCGAGATCGCCTTTCTCACATGAGGGGCGGCTACCCGATCCCCGTTTTCCTTGCGTGCCCACGCCGCGGCCTCGACTAGCACCTCTGCGAGCTGGTTAAAGCGAGTCGTCATGCGGTTGCCGTGATCTGCAAGTCGAGAGGCCCATTCGATGACCTCCCCCACGGCATCAGCAGTGAAGGGGGGCAGTTTCTCCTTCTGAGTGAAGCCTGCGACGAAGTTGGCAAGATCCCTTTCGGCCTTGACAGTGCGGGGCATATCTACGTCGAAGTCCGCTTTAACCTTGAAAAGCTTCGAGAATTCGGGGTCATACAGGTTGAGGAGATAGTAAATCCATCGCGTCCCGATGATTACGACCTTCACATCCATAGGGATAGGTTCGGGGCGGAGCGACGAAAATGGGATGTAACCCCACTGTTCGCCTATGTTTTCTATCGTCAACTGCCCGGTCTTGAGAACGCGCTTTAGGGCCTCCCACGATAAGAAATGCCTGAAGAGCTCCTCGGCTTCAAGGATCAAAAATCCCCCGTTGGCCTTGTGAATAGCGCCAGCCACTATTTTTGTGAAATCGGTGTAAAGATACCCCTGTCTGCTCTCATACTCCACCTTGCCTATGAGATTGTAATATGTCGGGTTGGTCTCCCTTATTACGGGCGCGCCTTCCTCTGGATTATTCTCGACTATCACGTTGACGCCATAGCGAGAAAAATCCACCTCCGCGCTTTCATCGCGGGCTGCAGCTATGAATATATTGAAATTCTTGATTATGTCTTCGCTAAGCTCGTCGATCCATCCTCTCAATTTGCCATTGGTGCCGAAACGGTCTTTCAGTTCCTTCAGATACGGCCCTATAGCGCTGCGGCAGATGTTAGCCTCCAGCTCCTTTATCCGCTCTCTGAGGCTCTTTTCCAAGTCCCTTATGCGACGCAAGACCTCCAGGGTCTTTTGAGATATCTCCTCAGATTTGCCCTGAAGCTCCTTTCGCTCTTCCTCTCCAAGGGCCTCAAACTCCTCCTGCTGCATTTCCCTGTAAGTGACGTTCCCGTCTTCCGCCACTACCTTAACGAGCGGCACGTTGACGAACCCCTGCGGTGTGCGCTTTATGGAAAAACCCCTCTCCAAGGCAGCCTTACGAAGTTCCTCCATATACTCGTTGACCTGCTCCTGGAACTCCTTCACGTAACGGGCTTTTGTATCCTCGTACTGGCTGTCCTCGAACGTCTTGCTTAACACTATCTTCAGTTCTTTGACCAGCTCGTCAAGTTCCTTAGCCAGTTCTCTCCCCTGCCCGGCTGGCATATTTATGGCAAGAGGAGCGCTGGGATTGCTGAAATTGTACGCATACACCCAATCGTCAGGGGCCGGCATATCCTTGGCGAGAGCCATCATCCTGTTCATCGCATATGTCGTGCGCCCGCTGCCAGGGTTCCCCACGACGAATATATTGTAACCCTTGCTTTCCATAGAGAGCCCAAAAGAGATCGAGCTGACCGCCCTTTCCTGGCCTATCAAATGTTGCTCGCAGCAGATCTCGTCAGTACTCCGAAATCCCAGCTCTTCCACCCTGGCCTTCGTTCGAAGCTTATCTATCGGCAATTTCAGTTCATCGATCAAACTCATATATTTACCCCACCCCTTTCACTCCGTTCTATGATACCGCCACCGATCACCCTTGTCTGGTCGTAAACCACCAGTGATTGCCCCGGGGCAACGGCCATGAAAAAACCTTTTGCGGCTTCTGCCGAAAAACCTGAACCCTCCCTTTGAACCATTGCCTCGACGGGAGAGGCCCTATAGCGATGCTGTGCCAGATAGATCCTTTCACCTTTCGGCTCCTCATGCCAGCGGGAATCGCGACAGACTATGCGCCTAACTGTTAAATCCTCTTTACGCCCCACCACTACAGCATTTCGGTCCAAGTCCAATTGCATCACATACCACGGCCCCCCGCTCAAATTCAATCCCTTGCGCTGTCCTACAGTGTAACAGAAAAGGCCTTTATGTTCGCCGAGTTTCGTGCCATCTTTCGTGACGATGGGCCCCCTCTCGCAGCCCAAGCGGCGCGACAGAAAACGAGGAAGCTTTTCCTGGATAAAACAGATATCGCGGCTCTCGCGAACGCCATCAAAGACGTCGCCGAAGGCTTCGCCAGCCTTGCGGCGGACCATTTCCTTGTCCCAACTCGAAAGCGGGAATATGATCATAGAAAGCCACGACCGCGGCAAGCGGTAAAGGACGTAACTTTGGTCCTTCGATCGATCCTTCGCCCTGGCCAGGAAGAGACCTCCGTCTTTTTCCATAATACTCGCATAGTGTCCGGTGGCGGCGTATTTTGCGCCCAACTTCTCGGCCTGCGAGGTCAGAATGGCAAACTTCAACCGCTCGTTGCACAATACGCAAGGATTGGGTGTAAACCCCTTTCTATAAGCATCCAGGAACGGTCCGACGATCAACTCATCGAAGAGATCGGATGCATCGATCTCCAAGACCGGCACCTTAAGCATATCGGCTACATATTCGAGCCTGCGACGAGCTTCTTCCTGCCACGGAGAAATTATTAGGTGGAGCCCTATTACCTCCCAACCGGCCTCCTTGAGAAGCAAGGCTGCGGTGGAGCTATCCACACCGCCGCTCATGCCGACCAATGCTATCAAAAGTCTACCCCCATCCGAGACGCCAGGCCTTTCTTGAAGGGATGTTTTATCTCTCTCATCTCGGTGACCACATCTGCCAGCGCGATCAACTCGCCTGGGGCATTGCGGCCCGTCAATATCGCCTCCACCCACGGTTGCCGTCGCCTCAAGGCGCCGACCACGCTTCGCGCCGGAATGAGCCCATAGTCGATGGCCACGTTTATTTCATCCATTATCACCATGTCGAAACTCCCGCTCACAAGAAATCCCTCCGCGAGGGTTAACCCCCTTTCGGCTTCTGCAAAATCATCCAAGAGCGGGGCACGCTTGTCGACAAATTCGGCCCTCCCTGTCTTTTCAAGCCTCACGTTCGGCAAATACGAAAGCCCAGCTATCTCTCCATAGAAACTCCAACCCTTGAGAAATTGTACTATGGCGACCTTGCCGCCATGTCCTGCCATCCTCAAAGCCGCACCGAGTGCACACGTCGTCTTTCCTTTTCCATCCCCCGTATAGACATGGATTAAACCTCTTTCAAGGACGGGCACGGTCTCACCTCCCACATATTGTAAGATAACGGCGCTTGCTCTAAAATGCCTCTTGATTGGAGGCTTGTCAATGATAAACGAGTTTGTCATCTTAGTCACCGGCGTGGTCCAAGGCGTCGGGTTTAGACCCTTCGTCGCGAGGTTAGCCCACGAACTTGGACTTTCCGGAATGGTAAAAAACACCTCCTCTGGCGTGGTGATCACGGTCCAAGGAAGCGAAGACGGGATAAAGGAGTTCCTGAGGAGGCTAAAAGACGAGCATCCCGCCATTGCCTCGATACAAAAGATCACAATAAAAAGCAGAAAACAAATCGCAACAGAGGAAGCCGATCGCTCCTTCGCTATCGAGCAGAGCGAACGACAAGATAGACAAGAGGTCCTCATTCCCCCAGACATAGCCACCTGTGACGATTGCCTTAAAGAAATGGACGATCTGTCGAACAGGCGCTATCGCTACCCCTTCATCAACTGCACAAACTGCGGTCCCAGATACACGATCATAAGGGCGCTCCCTTACGACCGAGCCCAAACGACCATGGCCTGTTTTCCAATGTGTGAGGCTTGCAGCGAGGAATACGAAGACCCAGAAAACAGGCGATATCATGCTCAGCCCAACGCATGTCGTGCCTGTGGTCCAAAAATTTGGCTCGCAGGCCCAGATGGAGAGGTCGCTGCCACAGGAGATGAAGCCATCGACGTTGCCATAGCCGCACTGAAAAACGGCAAGATCGTGGCGATAAAGGGCATAGGCGGATACCATCTCGCCTGCGACCCCACCTCAGATGCCGTCGTCGCAAAATTGAGAGAGAGAAAACGCCGCCCGAGCAAGCCCTTTGCCATCATGACGGTCGATTTAAACCAAGCGGAGGCCGTGGCTCATATCACGCCGGCAGCGCGCGAACTGCTGCTTTCGCCCCGCCGGCCCATAGTCATATGCACTAAAAGAGAGGGCGCAAAGATTTCACCGGCAGTCGCGCCAGCTCAAGATACGATAGGTATAATGTTGCCATATACTCCAATTCACCACCTCATTATGAAGAACATGCCTGTCCTCATCATGACCAGCGCCAACATCTCGGACTCTCCCCTCGTTTCGGGAAACAGAGAAGCCTTGAAGGCCTTAGGAGGCATAGCTGATGCCTTTCTCATGCATAACAGGGACATCTATGTGAGGATAGACGATTCGGTAGTGTCCATGGCTGGCAACAGGCCCGTTTTTTTGAGGCGCGCCAGGGGTTATGTGCCACAGCCGTTCATAGCTGACGACGAGGCGCCGCCGATCTTAGGAGCGGGAGCGGAGATGAAGGCCACATTTTCGCTGAGCCATGGCCACCTGATCTTCACCAGCCAATACCTCGGCGATATGAAAGAGCTCCCATCCTTAGCCCTATACGAGGAGGTTTTGAGCCATATGATAGCGCTCTACAATGTGCACCCCCGTTTCCTCGTATACGACCTTCATCCCCAGTTCCTCTCCACCTCCCTCGCTAAGCGATCTCTGACCGGCATAGAGGATTCCCTACCCGTCCAACACCATTTCGCCCACTTTGCCGCTTGTCTGCAGGAGAACAGGCACTACGAAGAGGCCATGGGCCTAATAATGGACGGCACGGGATACGGCGAAGACGGAAGCGTATGGGGAGGTGAGCTTTTGGCGGGAAGCTTGTCGTCGTGCCGCCGAATCGGACACCTTTTGCCAACTCCATTGCTCGGAGGCGACCGATCTGTGCTGGAGCCTTGGCGCCACGCTTTGTCCTTAATGGCGACGGCCTTGGGTGAAGACGAAGCCATAAAATGGGCCTCTCGCCTGTGGCCTCAGAAGGAAGGACTGGCGCGCCCCGTATTGGCATCGGCCAAGGCGTCTCCCATTACGACATCCTGCGGCAGGCTCTTCGATGGAATTGCAGCAATCCTTGGAGTGCGCGATGCGATAACCTACGACGCTCAAGCCGCCATGGAGCTCGAGGCGATAGCTCGCGGGGCTGGAGAATTTGCCCCTTTTTCTGTCGTGGCTCAAGACGAACACATCGTGATCGACTGGCGACCCGCCGTGATATGGACGTTAGAAAGGCTCGGCCACATGGAGCATGCAAAGATAGCGGCTGCTTTTCACGATGGCCTATCTAAGTCACTCGCCGAGGCGTGTTCTACCGCGAGCGAAATGTTTGGCCTTAAACATGTAGCTTTGTCGGGCGGCACTTGGCAAAACAGGCGGCTTTTTTCTATGACCTGCTCTTCTTTGCGAAGGTTAGGACTATTGCCGCTCGTGCATCGCTTCCTGCCGCCCAACGACGAATGCGTATCCTTCGGCCAGGTGGCCGTAGGGTTAACTCGCTGGGGTCGCGTGGCCAACATAAAGGCGAGGGGGGCGCCCTCGCCTATCTTGCCATCCTGAGTGTTTTAGCTATACAAGCGTAAGAAACGGCTCTCTAAGAAGCCTTTCGCACGTGCGCTGCCTGAGGTCCCTTGTCTCCTTGGACGACTTCGAACTCAACGCTATCACCTTCGTTGAGGGTCTTGAAGCCTTGCATCTCGATGGCGCTATAGTGAACAAACACATCCTTGCCCTCTTCTGTGGTGATGAAACCATACCCCTTAGTGCCGTTAAACCACTTGACAGTACCTCGCATATCCTTGCCTCCTAAAACTTACTAGTTTCTTACGAAGGTGATAGCACCATCGCAAGCCGCGCTACTATATCATTTCCAAAGGCCACAGTCAAGCATTTTTGGAGCGCTCATAGCGCTGCAGAGCCAAAACTGCGTTGTGACCTCCGAAGCCGAAGCTGTTCATCAATGCCTTCGACACCTTCTCCTCTCTCACTTGTCCAACCACCAAGGGAATCGGGCAATTCGGATCCTGTTCCTCCAAATTTATGGTGGGATGTATGATCCCCTCGTCGATGGCGAGCAGGGTGGCGATCGTCTCTAACGCCCCGGCAGCGCCCAACCCGTGGCCGATCATCGACTTGGTAGAATGGACATATAGGGAATCGGCGTGGACTCCAAAAAGCATTCGAATGGCCTTGGCCTCCATCTCGTCGTTGAGCGGGGTAGATGTGCCATGGGCGTTGATAAGGTCGACCTCCTCCAACTTCCAGCCTGCCATCAATACGGCCAAAGCCATGGCCCGAATAGGTCCTTCGCCGGTAGGATCAGGGGCAGTGATGTGATAGGCGTCGCATGTATTTCCGTAACCGACGAGTTCCGCATAGATATGTGCCCCCCTCGCCAGGGCATGCTCCAACTCTTCAAATACCAGAACGCCAGCACCCTCTCCCAAGACAAAGCCATCGCGGTCGACATCGAAGGGCCTCGAGGCGCGCTCGGGGGCGTCGTTGCGGGTGGAGAGAGCCTTCATAGCCGCAAAGCCAGCAACCCCAACAGGCGTTATGGCGGCCTCGGCGCCGCCGGCAAGTATGACGTCGGCTTCGCCTCTCTTAATCGAGTGATAAGCTTCGCCCATCGTGTGGGTCGCGGTAGCACAAGCGGTAACAGCGCACAGATTGGGACCGCGAGCTCCATGTCTTATCGCCACATAGGCCGCCGGCATATTGCTTATCATCATCGGAATAAAAAAGGGGCTGACGCGAGAGGGCCCTTTTTCGACCAGCGCCTTTATATTGTCGTAGCTCGTGGCAATGCCACCTTCACCGCTGCCCAAATAAACGCCGAACTTGTGAGGATCGAGGCTTCCTACGTCAAGTTTGGCGTCCTCTATCGCCATGTCAGCAGCAGCCACGGCAAACTGGATCACCCGGTCGCTCCGCCGCGCTTCCTTGCGATCCATCCATTTGTCCGGGGAAAAATCCTTAACCTCGGCAGCAATCCTGACCGGAAACTCGGAAGCATCAAAAAGGGTGATAATTCCAACCCCATTTTTACCCTCTTTGAGCGCCTGCCAATAGGATTCCTTCCCGATGCCGATGGGGCTCACCACGCCTATTCCTGTGATCGCAACTCTCCTCAAGGAGGTCACTCCTTCGCAATTGAAGAGGTCCCTCTTTCTAATTCGATAAACGGAGAGGGACCTCAAGTATACTCTATTCTTCTACATCCAACTTACCCTTGACATACTCAAAAGCCTCGCCGACAGTCGTGAGCTTCTCCGCATCCTCGTCGGGAATTTCGATATCGAACTCCTCCTCGATGCCCATTATCAGCTCCACGATATCTAAAGAGTCGGCGCCCAAATCCTCCACAAAGGAGGCCTCGGGTTTTATCTGCTCCTCCTCCACATCCAAACGATCCATCACGATCTCTTTCAGACGCTTCATAACCTCATCAGCCTGCATAGAACATTCACCCCCTTCCTCAGTGCATCGTCATGCCGCCATCTACGGCGAGGATTTGTCCGGTTATGTAGCCGGCGTCGTCAGAGGCCAAAAAGGCTACAGCCTTAGCCACCTCTTCCGGCGCGCCCGGACGACCCAACGGCACTCGCGATAAAAGCCCTTCTTTTATCGGGTCGCTCAGAGCAGCCGTCATATCGGTGGATATAAAACCGGGCGCCACAGCATTGACAGTTATTCCCCTGGAGGCCACTTCGCGAGCCACACTCTTGGTGAAGCCAATTATCCCCGCCTTGGCAGCGGCGTAATTGGCCTGGCCGGGGTTGCCCATCAACGCTGTAACGGAGCTTACATTCACTATGCGGCCCCAGCGCGCCCTTATCATATAGCGAAGCGCCTCTTTCGTGCAATAATAGACAGAGTTCAAGTTCACCGAGATCACTTCGGCCCATTCCTCATCTTTCATGCGCAAAAGGAGATTATCCTTCGTTATACCAGCGTTATTGATCAAAATGGAGACCTCGCCCAATTCGAGCGCAATGTCTTTGAAGAGTCTCTTTACCTCGTTCGGATCGGAGACATCAGCACAAAAGGCTTCTGCCCTGCCGCCTTCTTTCCCGATCTGACCGACTACCTCCCGCGCTCCAACGGCTGAACTCCGGTAGTTTACGGCAACAGGATAACCCTTCCTCGCCATTTCCAAAGCTATAGCACACCCGATCCCTTTACCAGCGCCAGTTACCAGCGCCACCTTACAAGACGAAGTCATTTTATAGACCTCCCTTGATGAAATCAAGGGTTTTTTCTAAGCTCTTGATATCCTTCAGATTGTAAGATTCGACGCCGGAGACACATCCCCTGAGCAAACCGCTTAAGATGTTGCCGGGGGCCGCTTCGATAAATGCAGAAGCCCCTGATTTCGCCATGAATTGAATCGAATCCCTCCACAGGACGGGGCTGTATGTCTGACGGCGAAGGGCATCTTGAATCTCGCCTATTTCTGTCACGGGAGTCGCCGTAGCGTTGGCCACTAAAGGCCAAATGGGCCGCCGCCACGAACATGCCTCAAAAGCCCGTGAGAGCGTATCGGCCACAGGGCGCATAAGAGAACAATGGAATGGAGCGCTAACCCTCAAGGGAACCGCCCTCTTGGCGCCAGCCTTTTTAGCCGCTTCCATGGCCTCTGCCACTGCGGCAGCGTGGCCAGAAATCACAAGCTGCTGAGCTGAATTATAATTGGCCACCTCGCAGACCTTGCCGCCTTTTGAGGCTGCCTTACAAATCTCGACAATAACGCTCTCATCTAACCCTATTATAGCTGCCATTGCGCCTTCGCCTACGGGCACAGCCTCCTGCATCAACTGCCCCCTAAGGCGAACCAACCGCAACCCCTCCTCTAAGGAAAGCGCCTGAGCTGCAACCAGAGCCGTATACTCACCGAGGCTGTGTCCGGCCACAAAGAGCGGAGACACCCCTCCTGGGGTCAGAGAGGAGAAGACGTTGAACGAAGCTATGCTGACTGCCATGATAGCCGGTTGGGTAAACTCAGTCTTTTGAAGTTCAGCTTCTGGCCCCTCGAAAATCAAGCGGCTCAACCGAAAAGAAAGGACCTCATCCGCCAATTCTAAGACCTCACGGGCTTCTTTGAACTCGTCAAAGAACTCCTTTCCCATACCAACTTCTTGAGCACCCTGACCTGGGAAAATAATAGCGTAGGCCACTTCGGCACCTCCAAGCTCAAGCTTTGACCGGCGCGAGCAACTGTTGGAGATTTCTTATAACGTCCTCGGCCTCGGAGAAGATCTCCCTTATGATCTCCGCAGCAGGCTGAATCGATTTCACCAGCGCCGCACTCTGGCCTGCCATCACAGACCCCCAGACCACATCGCCATCCTTCACTGCGGCTCTCAGCCTCCCCGTTCCGAGCTCTTCCAGATCCGAAGGGAGCGCACCGGCCCTCTCCATCTCCTGGAACTTCTGAGTGAGCTTGTTCTTTATGCAGCGCACAGGATGACCGGTAGTGTAGCCCGTCACAACTGTAGAGCGATCACGCGCCTTCAGTATTTCCCTTTTATAAGCTTCATGGACCGTACTCTCAGCAGCACAGACGAAGCGCGTCCCCATCTGCACGCCTTCAGCGCCAAGCGCGAAGGCGGCAGCTACACCGCGACCGTCTGAGATGCCACCTGCCGCTATGACTGGAATTTCTACGGCATCCGCCACCAAGGGAACCAATACCATTGTTGTCATCTCTCCCACATGCCCGCCGGATTCAGTTCCCTCCGCCACAACCGCATCAGCCCCTTGTCGTTCCACCCTCTGCGCGAGGGCCACGGATGCCACGACGGGGATGACGACCGTGCCAAGAGGTTTCAGGCGCTCTATCACCTTACCAGGACTTCCCGCACCAGTTGTCACCACTGGGACGCGATGCTGAGCGGCTAGCTCTATGGCATCGTCGGCCGTAGGGGAGAGCAACATTATGTTCAGGCCGAACCGCTTATCCGTAAGCTCTTTTATCTTCTTCAGTTCTTGATCCAAAACATCAGGGGGCATATTGCCGGCGCCGATCATGCCCAAACCGCCTCCGTTGCTAACAGCGGCAGCCAATTCAGCGGTGGCAACCCAAGCCATTCCGCCCTGCAATACAGGGTACTCGACCCCCAATAGCGACGTAACTCTATTTGGCCTCATCTTTTTCACCTCATACCTCAAAGAGGATTGCTCCATAAGTCATGCCTGACCCGAAGCTCACGGTCAAAACCAGGTCTCCACGCCTAATCTTTCCGCTTTGTAGGCCTTCATGAAGGGCCACGAAGACAGAGGCTGACGAGGTGTTGCCGTATTTATCCAAGTTCACGATGGTCTTCTCAAGCGGCACATCCATCCTCTTCAGCACCCCTTCTATGATCCGCCAATTGGCCTGATGAAACACCCACCAGTCGATTTTATCAACTGGACAGCCCGCATCGTGACAGAAATCTTCCAAAAACGACGGTAGCGTCCTGTTGGCAAATTTGAAGACCTCGTTTCCTTTCATTTGTATGTAATGTAGCCCAGCATCTACCGTATCGTGAGTCGCCGGATACTGGACGAGCCCGCCGAGAAAGGTAATGAGGTTATGTTTCGTTCCATCGGAACGGAGGCTCGACGCGATGACTCGGTTCTTTCCATCTCCACTTACGCCCAACACAGCCGCTCCAGCGCCATCGCCGAACAAGACGCAGGTATTACGGTCCCTCCAGTTGACCAACCTGGAAAGCACCTCAGCACCTATGACCAAAACATTATCCCATATACCCGAAGCTATGCCGGACGCAGCCATAGACAAGGCGTATACGCTGCTCGTGCAACCGGACTGAATATCGCAAGCCCCGGCGCGAGAGGCATTGAGCATTCCTTGAACCTTCGGGGCAACGCCTGGAAAGATGCTATCCGGCGTATTTGTAGCCACTAAGACCATATCGATCGCCTCGGGGGAAATAGAAGCATCCTTCAGCGCCTCTGTCGAAGCTTTCAAGGCCAAGTCGCTCGTCAGTTCGTCCTGAGCGGCAATGCGGCGCTCGCTTATCCCCGTTCTTTCCTTTATCCAGGCATCGCTCGTATCCACCATCTTTTCCAGGTCATAGTTCGTGAGCACGCGCTCCGGCATGTACATCCCGGTACCAAACACCGAAACGGGCCTACCCTGATAAAGCGGCATTCACACCCCTCCTTGAGCCAACTCTTCTTCGATGCTTTTAAGACAATTCTGCCTTATAAAGTTCCTCGCTACCCTCAACGCGCTCGCGATAGCCGGCGCTTTTGAACGACCATGCGCCTTGATCACGGCACCTTTGACACCCAGAAGGGGCGTGCCTCCATATTGCTCGTAATCAAAACGCGTCCATAACTCCTTCAGCATGGGCAAGAAGAAGAGAATGCCCACTTTGGGCAGGAGCCGCTGCCCCATTTCGTCTTTGAACAAAGCGTATAACGCTTCGCCTGTGCCCTCTATGAATTTCAACATGGCGTTGCCGGTAAATCCGTCACACACTATCACATCTGCTGTGCCGAAGGGAATATCCTTGCCTTCCACATAACCGATGAAATTGAGTGAACTTTTACTCAGCATCTCCCGCGCTTCGAAGATGACTTCGTCGCCTTTTATCTCCTCCTCGCCGTTGGACAAGAGAGCCACCGTGGGCTTTGAGACGTTCATCACATGACGCATATACAAGCTGCCCATCTGGGCAAACTGGTAGAGGTTCAATGGTTTGCATCGAACGGTGGCGCCCACATCTATGAGTAGCGTCAAGCGCTTTAAAGCGGGCATAGGAACGCCCAGCCCTGGCCGATCTATACCGGCGATGCGTCCTATGACCAGTATCCCTCCGGCCACTATAGCTCCCGTGTTGCCTGCAGAGATGCATCCGTCCGCCTCTCCACTTCTGACCATCTCCATCGCAAGACGAAGGCTCGCCTTCTTTTTCTTCCTCATGGCGGCGGCCGGTAATTCGTCCATAGTGATATATTCGTCAGTATGGACTACATGAATCCTTCGAAGTACCTGGGGCTCAGCGCCCCCGATTTCCTGTTCTATCAACGGAGCTCGGCCTACAAGGGCCACTTCCAAATCGCTATGTTCTTTACACGCCAAGATGGCACCGCGGCATATTTCGAAAGGAGCATGATCGCCCCCCATGGCATCGAGTGCAAGCAGCAAAACTATCCTCCCCACTCTGCGCTTTTTACGCGCTTTTCTCTCCGTCCAGCACTACCACGATGAATTTACCAACAAAAACTTCGCGCTCGTCAACCTTACTCCTTACGCTTACGATATAGCTGTTCCTCTTGTGCGTGCCGACCTTGGCCCTGGCTATGAGCTTGTCACCTATTCGCACAGGGGCCCTGAAACGGACTCGCGCAGCGCCGGTCACCACGAGATCTGCTTCTACAACGGCGACAGCAAGTGAACTGGCCTGAGAGTAAATGTGATGGTCAGCTACCATATCTGTATGTCGAAAGGCCATCTCTTTTGTAGGGACCATAACCGAAATGGCCCATGCATTGGGTTCGAGCGCCAATAATTCTCCCATCACCTCTTCATGTTTCAACGAGCGCAATCTGCTCCTCGCTTGCTCTACCGCTTTCCTCATCCGCTCGCGCAACTCAGGCACACCGAGGAGTGCCCTGTCCAAGCGTATAGTGCTGACGCTGACGCTCAGCCTTTGGGCCAGGTCTTCGTCCCTCAATAGCGGATTTTCCTCTAAGAGGCGCAAAAGCTCGTTATGTCTGACTTCCCGCGTCTCTCTTCGCGCCTTGAGACACCTCCGGTCATCTCCAGTTATTATAACTTGGTCATATTAGCAACTACGATCGAAAGTATATGCCAAAGAAAGCCGTGGGTCAACCCACCGAATAAAAAGGGGCACGGAAAAACCCTGCCCCCAGATGCATCCTATTCTTCTCCTTCTTCCGTCTTCGGGAGGACCTTCCTGCCGCGATAATAACCGCAGGAAGGACAAGCTTGATACGATTGGATCACCTCTCCGCAATGCGTGCAAGTGGTAACAGCCGGAGCCTTCACTGCCCTAAGCCATTGAGCTTTACGGCTGTGCGTCTTTGAGTGAGAGACATGCCTCTTGGGAAGAGCCACTTTCCATTCCTCCTATTCCTTTTAAAATTAAAACGTCTCCTTATAAAGCTTGAGCACGGCAAGCCTCGGATCCTCTTCTTCCTCTTTACAGGAACATCTACCCGCATTGAGGTTTTGTCCGCAGTTAGGGCACAACCCCTTACAGCCGGGCGAACACAAGACCTTCGGAGGCAGAGAGAGGATAAAAGACTCCCATATCTGTGGGGCCAGGTCGAGCGACTCGGGCCACCGATCCGAATCCAACAGAACCTGAAAGTCTTCCTCGCTCGAGATCTTCTCGCTTCGAAGGAAATAAAGATAGCTGAATTGAGCCTGAATTGCAAGGGAGGTTTCTTCCAAACATCTGCTGCACGGAACGGCGACCCTCGTCGAAAACGTCAACTGAACGTGCAACCCGCTTCCAAGTTTTAAGACCGAAGCGGCGACATCGACCGGCTTGACGACGGAGTATAAGAGCGACCAATGATACACCTCACCCACGGAAGGGAGCACGGCTTTTTTGGAATAAGGGTCCTCCGCCTTCCCCGTAACGATCGACAGAGCCGGGACGCAGAACTTCCACAGTTCAATCGCTTCCTCGACAGACAACATAATTACCGCCTCCCCGTCTTCGTTTTCGCTCACTCGCACATCTCGTCATCTAAGCTGATTCGACATCGTGTAAAACACAGGCCTCGGCACACCTGACAAACCCGAAGGGAAATCATATCATGATCGAAGTTCAATGTTAACAGCATTCAAAGCGCCCACCGCTCGACAGTCAGGCCGACGGCACGTTCACCAAAAACACCAAAGCAGAAAGACCTGAGGGGTTAGCAAGCCTATGCAAAAGATCAGCCCTATACAATATAGAATCGCCTTCGTCGCACATGACCGGCTTCTGCCCCACAAACTGAAACTCCACCTTCCCTTTGAGGACATGGGCAAACTCTAAGCCGCTGCGCTCGCGAAACTCCCTATCTCTTGAGCCCGGAGCGAGGCTTAATAGGCACGGCTCGATGAAGAAGATGCGATCCTTGGGCAATAGAAAGCGAGATGTGATGCCAAAATCGCAAGGGGCTTCTACTTGTCGTTCCCTTGGGAAATAAAAGACCTCCTGCTCTTCTTCCTCTGCCAAAAGCTCGGCCAATGGCATGGAAAAGAAAGAAGATATCTTGTCCAAGACTTTAAGAGAGGGCACAGCTTTGCCGTTTTCCAAAAGGCTCAAAAATGAAGGAGAGACGCCAATTTTGGACGCCATATCGCTCAAGCTCAAACCGTACTTGAGCCGTTCTTTGCGAATTTTTTCTCCCATACGCCAATATTTTTCCTTCATCCCGACGATCGAGTCTCCGATATTAGTTTTTCCCAAGCCAAAGGACGGTGTCAGTCCCTACGGAAGAGACCATCCGAAGCAACTGTTCAGCATGTGCCAAGGCTTCTTCAGATTCGTAGTCGCCAGATAGCATGCGCGCCACTTCTCTGATCCTTTGATCGCCGTGCACCTCTTTTATGACGGATTCATCGCGATCCTTTTGCACCACTATGTGCTGATCCGCCATAGAGGCTATAGTGGCTTCGTGAGTGACGAGGATCACCTGACATCGCCTCGAGAGCTCTTTGAGTTTGTAGCCGGCGAGCAAGGCAGCTCTGCCTCCCAGCCCGGCTTCGACTTCGTCGAAAACGAGGACTGAAGGAAGCTGGTCATCGGGAAGGGCAATCTCTAAGGCCAAAAGCAGGCGACTCAATTCACCGCCGGAGGCGCACTTGCTGACCGGCCCTGTCATCTCATCGTTTACGGCGAGCAGGAAATTTACATCTTCGGCCCCAGTGGAGCGGACCTTGTCCCGTTCGTTTACCTGCACTACAAGTTTGAACCCCTCCATGCCGAGCTCAGCGAGCACCGCGTTGACCCTCTCCTCAAGGCGCTTAGCCGATGAGATGCGCATCGATCTCAAGCTCATGGCTAACTCTTTGACCCTCTTTTTCTCTTCCGTCAGGAGCCCTTGCATCTCTGACGACTTTCCCCTGGTCTCGACCAGCATTTTCATCTCCCGCTCAGCCTCGTCACAGCGTTCTATAAGCTCATCGGCGCTTTCGACCTTGGCCAAACGCATGCACTTCTTAAGGCGACCGAGCTTGGCTTCGAGCCTTTCGCGCTCATCTTCGAGCTCTGAAATGCTTTCCTTCGACGCCTCTTCTTGCCCCAACCGCGACAACCTTCGCAGATAATCGACGGCAGAATCTGCAAGGCGTGAAGGTTCTCCGCCCTTCGATGGATCTATGAAGGAGCAGAGCTCGAGGCATGCGCTTTCGATCTCTTCCACTAAGCCGCCCCCTCCTTTGCCGCCGTAAAAACGGTTCAAGACGCGCTCCAATCGCTCGCAGCGTCCGATGCGCTCGTCGAGAGAGGATAGTTCCCTCTCCCACTCCTCCTCGCAAGAAGGATAAAGCTCAAGCGACTTAGCCATATCGATAACGGGGGCCATTCCCTGGAGCCTCTCCTCCGCTTCCTTCCTCCAGCGCTTTAAGGCGACCAGCTCTCTTTCGATCTCTATCGCCCTCTCGAAGGCGCGCCTCAGGGAATCGCGCAACTCCAACAGCTCCTGACCTCCGCACCCATCGACTATATCCATCTGTTTGTCGGCAGAGAGCAGCTCAAGCTGCGCGAATTGGCTCTGTATGGCCATACACGGCGCCATGGCTGCAGCGAGAAGGCTTAAGGGGACAGGTTTTTCCTGTATATATGATTTGCTTCCCCCACCCCTGGATACGGTTCGACGGACCGTCCAGCTGTTATCCTGAGGCTGAAGCTCCTCAGGAAGGGCAGGTATCTTGCTGGCGGTAAAAAGGGCAAGCGCTTCGCCTATCTCTTCTCCGCCTCTCACCACCGAGCTTTGGGCCCGCCTGCCAGCGATGAGCTCAAGAGCTCTTATGAGGCTGCTCTTGCCAGAACCGCTCTCTCCGGTGATGACCGTGAAGCGCCCGCTTATCCCTACTGCCGCGCTCCTTATGCCGCCGATATCTTTCACATATAGCTCCTCAAGCGTCATATCTTACTCTTCAGAGCCTTCGGAATAGCTCTGCCCCCATTGAAATTTATGACGAAGCAGGTAATAATAGTCCCTCTCGGGCAATGTCAAAATTCTGATATGTTTATCGGGCGATATAGACACCTCCACCCTATCGCCGGGCAACAGTTCGTAGCCAAGTTGGCCATCCTGGGTGAGAAATATCTCCCTGTGGTCGCCCTTGGGCGTTATAGTCACGACATCGTGCTCCCCCACCACGACGGGGCGGGCATAAAGCGTATGAGCACAGATCGGTGCCAAGACCATCGTCGAGAGATGAGGTGGCACGATAGGACCGCCAGCCGACAGGGCATAAGCCGTAGAGCCCGTCGGAGAGGAGAGTATGAGGCCATCTGCTGGCATGAAGCTCAGCAAATGACCGTTGACGTCGATCTCCAAGAAAATGAGCCTCGCGAAGGCCCCTTTTGTCACCACGAGGTCGTTCAACGCGTAAAGTTCGTGGACTACGCGGTCGCCGCGGATAATCGTGCCCCTGACCGTATGCCGTTCCTCTACGCTTGCCCTCCCCTGCAAGATACTGATGATGTCCCTTTCGGCCTCATCGGGATCCCCGGAGGCCAAAAATCCCAACCTTCCCGCGTTTATGCCGTAAAGCGGGATCCTCCACTCCAAGACATAACGCGCGGCGCGAAGGAACGTGCCATCTCCTCCTATCACAACAGCAAACTTCACGAGATTTCTCCATTCGTCTTCAGAGACCTCAGAAATGCCGAGGACGCTCGACTCATGAGATGGCGCAAGAAAAGCGATGTCAGCCTTGGGCGCCCACGACAGCAACCTCCGCGCAACTTCGAGAGCCATAGGTTTTTGTGTGTTCAAGATCAACCCGATGTGGTGCATCTTTTCACCTCGTTGAAGCTAAGGCTTCTACAGCTTTTACAACTACAGCGTTCAAATCTAAAGGCGCTGGTCTGCCTCCTTTTCTGAGGAAGAAAAAGAATTCGACATTCCCCTTGGGCCCCTTGATGGGGGAGAAGGTCGCATCGATCAAGGCGAGTTGCGTCTTCGTATTGATAAAATCGCCGAGCTCGCGAAGCACTTGGGCGTGCGTCTCAGCATCTCTCACGACGCCACCCTTGCCCACCCTCTCACGCCCCGCCTCAAACTGTGGCTTGACCAGGGCAACCATCTCGCCATCATCAGGCAAAATCCCCGCCAAAGGCGAGACGAGCAAGCGAAGGGAGATGAATGAAGCGTCAACGGTAATAAACGTGACGTCCTCGGCGAAGTCATCTCTTTTGAGATATCGAGCGTTCGTCCGCTCCATAGCGATCACGCGAGGATCCTTCCTCAAAGGCCAAGCCAATTGCCCATATCCGACGTCTACAGCGTAAACCCTTTGCGCGCCCATGGCCAAGAGCACCTGTGTAAAGCCGCCGGTAGAGGCACCTATATCGGCGCACACCTTTCCTCGAGGCGATGCCGAAAAGACTTTCAGGGCATGGAGCAGCTTGTATGCCCCCCTGCTCACCCACGGCTCTCTCTCCACGACCTCGACGACAGCCGTAACTGGAATGAGCATCCCGGCCTTATCTACAGGCTTTCCATCGACGAGGACATGACCCTCCATTATTAAAGCTTGGGCCTTGCTGCGTGTCTCTGCCAATCCTTTGTCGACAATAAGCTTGTCAACGCGCTCTTTAAGGGCCATTGCCGAGATCATCGCGTCCTCCTAACGATATAATCGGGGAGGTTTTTGAGGAAACGGGCGCGCTCGCCCAAGGACAGTATCGCCTCCTTCGCTTTCTGCGACTCCTCCGATGCCAGCCTTGCGGCACCATCCACACCGTATACGGAGACAAAGGTCACCTTGCCCTGCTCTGCGTCCTTGCCAGGAGTCTTGCCGAGCTCCTCAAGGTTTCCGGTTACATCCAATATATCGTCCGTGATTTGAAAGGCCATCCCAAGATGTGTCCCATAATTGTATAAACATTGCACTGCCTCCGGCGAAGCTCCGCCCAATATACCGCCGGTGGTCAGCGAAGCGCGGATCAAGGTAGCCGTCTTCATGAGGGCTGTCTTCCACACGAGCTCTTCCTTATTTGCATATTCCTCCATGCCCATGTCCAAGACTTGCCCCCCGCATATACCGCTCGGCCCCACGGCCTCTGCGAACTCCTTCAAGGCTTTCAATACGACATCTGCAGGATGGCCGAGAGCGGAGAGTTCCTTCAAGGAGCGGGAGAAGGCCCAGGCGAGCAACGCATCTCCGGCGAGCAGGGCCATAGCCTCTCCGAAAACCACATGGTTCGTCGGTTGACCCCGTCGCATCGCGTCGTTGTCCATGCAAGGGAGGTCGTCGTGGATCAGGGAGGCCGTGTGGATCATTTCGAAGGAGACGGCCATCGGCAAAACCATCTCAGCGCTCGCGCCAAAGACCTCAGCCGCTGTCATGCACAATGTGGGCCGCAATCGCTTCCCACCTGCCATCAGGGAATAACCCATGGCTTCTCTCAGGCGACGAGGCGCAAGGCCTTCTTCGGCCAAGACCGCTTCCAGGTGTCTATCGAAGAGCGCCTTGTGTCGAGCTATCTGGTCTTCAATATATATAACAATTTCATCTATATTTTTACTGTCTTTGCTCATCTCTTATCGGATTCCACTCCTCTTCCTGGAGAGTTTCACTGCTCAGTCGCGTTACCCGTTGGCGAGCATCCTTTAAGAAGGCTTGACAAGTGCGCAGGCGGGCTATGCCCTCTTCAAAAAGACTCAAGGCATCTTCCAGCGGCATCGCTTCGCTCTCCAGGCGACGAACGATCTTCTGTAACTCCTCCATATCTTGAGTAAACGACATATGAAAACTCCTTCCATATCTGTTTGCCAGGGGCACAGACACATGATACAATACATCCGCTCGTTCTATAAGATAGGGAGGTATGGAAGTATGTCGCGCCGCTGTGAGATATGTGGTCGTGGTCCAGTTACCGGCAACAACGTGAGCCACTCTAACAGACGTACCCGCCGCCGCTGGCAGGTGAACCTGCAGAATGTCAAGACGATCGCAGGTGACGGTAGCGTAGTAACGAAGCGGGTTTGCACGCGTTGTCTGCGCTCTGGCCTCGTAAGGCGGGTTACCCCTTAGAGGGGCCCGCCTTTTTTATGCTTACGCTTCCCAGGTGCAATATACCCCGAGCCAACCGGACTTCACGCCAAAGGCGACCCTTTCGTCCAGAGGGACATTGCTCACGGCGTAAGGCTCATCCAAAAACAGCGTTTTGTCCTTTAGGGGCCATTTTACACCATCAGCGGTAACGCCTTCTGCTACAGGGGACAAGGAAAGGAGCGAGATCGCTTTAGGCACGACATCGAATTCCAGTTCCACATGGTCCCCATCCCGCAAGAAAAACAGGACTTCTTTCTCATCACAGATACAACCGGGCTCGATGCCGTATTTGCTCGCCCAAATGAGGGAAAAGAGGTTACTCCAGGCGTGATCGAAGCGCATACCCCAACCGCCGCACAGCAATGTCGTCACCGGAAGGCCCAAAGAGGCAAGCTGACGGAGGGCTAACTGCAAATCTGTAAGGTCTTTATCCCGTGGAAATTTATGGACCTCGGCTCCCACAGAACGAGCCCACTCCCACGCCTTTGGGCTCCCGCTGTCGCTGTCGCCTATCACCAGCTCGGGCAGCACATGAGCCCGCATGCACGATTCCACTCCCCTGTCCACAGCCCAAACGCGGTGCCGCTTCGCTGCCTCTTGCAACCAAGATATTTGCGGCTCGCGTCCGCCCGCGACCAAAAGCACGCATATCTCTGGCACTTCATCTTTATAATGCGCATCAATCCCGGGAATAGAAAGCCTCTTCACTCTTATCTCCCCTCAAAGCTTCTTCCAGGATAACCGCAGCTTTCTCCTCGTCTACAAGGATCTCCCTCGGTTTGGATCCATCCTGTGCCCCTACTATGCCGAGCTCTTCCATCGCGTCCACCAACCTGGCCGCCCGCGTAAAGCCTATCCTAAGTTGACGCTGAAGCCTGCTGGCCGAAGCTATGCCGGTCTCCAAGGTTATCCGCACAGCCTTCTCGAGGAGCGGGTCGTCGAGGCATGAAGACCTTATCTCCCTGCTTCCACCTTGCTCCTCGAGATCTATATGCTCCGGTTCGCCAAAGATGC
Source organism: Synergistales bacterium 54_24 (assembly GCA_001508935.1). Taxonomy (GTDB): domain Bacteria; phylum Synergistota; class Synergistia; order Synergistales; family Thermosynergistaceae; genus Thermosynergistes. Next base: position 28,822 of record LGFQ01000002.1, on the reverse strand, counting down.
TCACCATATATTGAATGAATCGGCCTATCGCATCCTCGTCGATCCACGGAGCCTGAACGCGCACTGGCTTGGGAAACCGAGTCGTAACGAAGAGCATGTCTCCCTTGCCGAGGAGTTTTTCGGCACCAGCCACATCTATAATAGTCCTCGAATCGACCTGCGAAGGGAGCGTAAAGGCTGCTCGAGCAGGTATGTTGGCCTTAATCAGGCCCGTTATCACATTCACCGATGGCCTTTGCGTTGCGAGGATGAGGTGGATGCCGGTGGCTCTGGCCATCTGAGCAAGTCTACAGATATAGTCCTCCACTTCCTTGGGCGACGTCATCATGAGATCGGCCAACTCATCGATGATTATCACAATGTAAGGCAAGCGGTCTTTGGGCAGGACATGTTCGTTATAGCCCATCACGTTTCTGACCCTCGCCCGTGCAAATAACTCATAGCGTCGCTCCATCTCTCTGATGGCCCAAGCCAGCGCATGCACCGCCGTCTTCACATCACATATGGGAGGCGTGAGAGTGTGCGGCAGGTGTTCGTATAAAGTCATCTCGACCCTCTTGGGATCTACCAAGAGCAGCTTAAGTTCGTCGGGCCTGCACTTGAAGCACAGTCCGATGATGCACGACGATATGAAAACGCTTTTACCCGACCCGGTCGTGCCCGCCACCAATAGGTGGGGCAACCCTTCCAGCCCTGTCACAAGAGGCACCCCTTCGACGCTCACTCCCATGGGAAGAGGCAATTCGACGGATGTTCCCTGAAAGAACTCGCTCCCTATAACCTGGCTCAAGTGGACATAGCGACGGTGTGGGTTCGGAACCTCCACGCCTATATAGGGTTTGCCGGGGATAGGCGCCTCTACGCGCAGGCTGGGAACGGCGAGCGCCACGGCCAAATCATTGCTCAAGGCTGCCACCCTGCTCACCTTTATCCCTGGCGCAAGTTGAAGCCTGAACTGCACTACGGTAGGACCGAAGACGGTTTCGGCCAGCTCGGCATCGATGTCAAATTCCTTCAATGTCTCGACTATGCGTTCCCCCTGTTTAGCGACTATCTCCTCATCGCCGCTGCTGTCGTACTCGGGAGCCACTCCCAAGATATCCACAGGAGGGGGGAAACGCCCAGGCTCCACTTCTGGAGGGAGTACAAAGCCGTCTTCTTCCTCGAAGGCCTCCTCTTCTACCATTGCTGCAACGTATGACGACGTGACCTCGCTCTCTCCAGAACTAACATGGGATAGTTGGGGCACCTCCGCGAGGCTTACCTCCCTTTCCCCTTTTTCGATGGTCGGTCCCTCTTTCTTCTCCTCTTTTGTCCTCTTCGGCATTAGATTACGAGCCGCATCCACGGCCCGCTCAAGATATGACCTGATAGAGGCGCGGCCATACGACACGAGGGCAAATGTGGCTCCGCACAAGCCCGTCAGAGTCAATCCCAAAGGCCCTATGTTTCTGTAAAGGAATGAGACTAAGGACAGGCCAACCTTGCCTGGACTCAACAATCGCGAAACGTCAAAAGAATTCGCCTCTAACATCCCCAACATCAAAGATGTCGTCAGGTAGAATACCAGCGTTCCCAACGTTTGCCGGCGAAGGTTGCGCACGCGCTTATCCAACAAGTAAGCAGACGAAAGATATGCCACGTATAGCAAAAGTAGCAGCGAGGCTCCCCCAAGCTCGCTCAGCAACCAGTTCGAGACATACCGCCCCCATGCACCGGTCCAACTGGTGAAGATAGAGGCGAGAGCGTAGATATCAATGAGCAGCACAGAAAAAACCGCACCGTCTATCAAGCGAAAAAGTTTTCTCTCCTTAGAAGAGCTATCTTTCGCTGCTCCAGGAGCGGTAGAGCGGCTCCTCCTCTTAGAAGCCATGATCCGTATCGCTTCCTCCCACTGTAAGCTCTCTTATCAATAAAGTGGGTTGACCGTCAGTCACCGGTACCCCCTGGCCCGACTTGCCGCAGACGCCCGGCTCAAAATGGAGATCGTCCCCGACTGCCAAGACGTCTTTCAAGGCCTGTGGCCCATTGCCTGCCAAAATAGCACCGCGAACTGGAGAGAGCGAGCCATCCTCGACCAAATAGCCTTCGGCGACGTGGAAGACAAAGTCTCCAGATGTAGGGTTGACCTCTCCTCCTCCCATTCTCTTTACGAGAAGGCCATGCCTCACCTGCCCGACGATTTCGCTAAAACTACAGTTGCCCGGAAGGATAAAGGTGTTGCTCATTCTCGGGATGGGCACATGGCGATAAGACTCCCTGCGGCCGTTTCCCGTCAAAGGTAGACCGCCTTTCTTGGCTGATAAGATATCTGTAAGATAACATTTAAGCACACCGTTCTCTATGAGGACGCTCCTCTCGGCTGGCGTGCCTTCATCGTCCACCTCGTAGGAGCCGAAGGCTCCTTTCAAAGTGGCGTCGTCGACCAACGTCACGAGCGGACTGGCTACCGCCGTGCCGAGACGATCACGATAGATCGAATAATCTTTCTGCACAGAATCGGCCTCCAATCCGTGACCGCATGCCTCATGTACCATGGTTCCGCCGGCTTCTCCGGCTAAAATCACCGGCATGCGACCTGCAGGGCAAGGAGAGGCGTCTAACATGAGCAGAGCCCGCTGCGCCGCCGTCATCGCCACGGCAAGGGGCTCCACATGCGACCAAAATTGGTCGATCGGCTCAGCCGAAGCCTTAACTTCATATCCTCTCTGAAGAAGACCTCCCTTCTCCGTCACCACATCTGCGGCGAAGAGGGTGCGCCAACGCCTGTCAAACCTTACAACCCCATCACCTCTAAATATGGCAACCTTCACGAGGGAAGCACGATATCTCAAGGTGACCTGTCTTATGAGCGCGCTCGCCCCCCGCACCCGGCGATCTATGTCGTAAAGCAAGTCGAGACCGCCCAATGAAAGGCCTCTTTCCGTATCTGAGAACTCCAGGAGCGGGGCGCTGCCCAAATCGAGCTGAGGCAGAGAGAGATGACATTTCGACGCCGCGTCTGCAAGGCATCTATGGACCTCATCGCCCATTACCGAAGGATAATGCGACAAAATAACGTGATCGCCCGAAACACATCTCGCTCCGCATCCCCATGTTATGCCCGAGCTGAGCTCTTCCAACGAGCCGTTTTCAAAACTGGCCGAGTGACCGCAAGAAGCCTGGAGGAATATATCGGAATAATCGACCTCCCCCTCTCCGCACAGATCGACCAGCGACGATGTTATCCTTTCTTCTCTATTCAAATCGACCACCCCATCAACAGCGCTGTTCACTTATGAGACTGATTTCTTCCTTCCTCTTTTTGGGCCCTCAAATGCTCCTGATACGTCCGAGAGAAATGGTGCTCCCCATCGCTTTTTAGCACAAAGTAATAATAGGAATGCTCCTCCGGCTCCAACACCGCGCTCCACGAATCTATCGATGGAATGGCGATGATGCCGGGCGGAAGGCCCTGATGAAGGTATGTGTTATAGGGAGAGCTGAGCCGCAGGTCATCATGGGTGAGCGTAGTCTTCGACTCACCATTGAGACGCCACGCAAATATCACTGTAGCGCATGATTGTAGCGGCATACCAGCTTTGAGGCGATTCATAAAAACTCCAGCTATTCTCCCTCTCTCTTCAGAGCGCGCGCTTTCCTTCTCCACGATAGAGGCCAATACGGCAATGTCAGAAAGCTGATCCAGTTTATCACGAACACGCTCAGATATGCTCTCCCACCAGGCAGAAGATGCCCCTTTTACCAATTCTTCAAGCCCCTCAGGCGATGGAGTCACTCTGTATGTCTCCGGTGCAAGGAAGGCCATCCTGTTGCGCCAATCTTGACACAGAAACGGCCGAAGAGCAGGCGGGAAGTTTTCATCTCTAAGCAGTGCTTCCTGCATCCTTACTTCGGGATCCGGAAAAGAGCAGATTTTTTTCAATCTCTGCAAAAATCTCTCGGGATCTTCTCCTGGCACTATCGCGACATTTAAAAGTTCGGGTTCGGCTTCGGCTATTTCATGAGCAACTTCCCACGGGCTACCGCGTCGCAAACGATAAAGTCCGGGCATCAGGCGTCTATCGACATCGAGACGCCTCAGCCAACGAGCAAGAGAGTCGGCATCATCGACTACTTTACATCTTTTAACCTCTCTCGCGAAGTCCGTCGCCGTCATATGGGGCTTCAAGTACACGCCTATTTCAGGCCCATTGCCGTAGACAAGGCTTTTTTGCCATCTATGCGGGAAGAAGAATGCCATATCCGCAAAATACGCCAGGCAGGATAGCCATATCAGTGCGACGACCCACCTCTTCAAAGAGCGCACCGTCCCTCTTTTATCTTAGATGCTAATATTATATCACGATATAATTAGGAGATGCTTTCCCTGGCCCTAAACCACTCGTACATCCCTATAGAAGCCGCGACGGAAGCATTGAGAGATTCGCCCTTCCCACGCATGGGGATCCTCCTAATTTCATCACAGTGCTCCTTCGCAAGCCTGCTAAGGCCCGATTCTTCGCCGATCACCAGAAGCAACCTCTCGGGCAGCGGTTCAACAAAGAGAGACTTTTCGCCCACGGTATCGAGCCCGACGCTAAAAAATCCAAGCTCCCGCAAGTCGTCTATAGCCCTGGTGACGTTGACGATCGACACGATAGGGATGCGAAAGACGGCACCTGCACTCGCCTTGACCACGCTCCCCGTGGGAAGAGCAGCTCTGCGTTTAGGAAGCAGGAGGCCCGCAGCGCAGCAAGCCTCCGCTGTCCTTACGATGGCTCCTAAATTTTGTGGGTCTTTCACATGATCCAACAGCACGACGAGAACTGGTTCGGGCAAAGGCGGAATGCCCTCCACGAATTTCCAGAAGTCAAGAAGTGCAACCGGCGCCACCCGCGCGACCACGCCTTGATGGACTGACAGGGGCGCTAAGCGGTCAAGGAAGGACATCTCTACCTGCTGCACCGGTATTCCACTGCCTTTGGCCATAGCGAGGATGCGCCGACGGAACGACTCCTCTGCTGAGCGAGCCAGATATAGCTTAAGGCAACGCTTGGGATCGGCCCTCAATAGATCCAAAACGGGATGACGACCGAAACAGAGATCTCCGTCCTCGAAGGGTTTTCTCAAGAGACGGCCACCTTCAGCTGCCCAAAGAAGCGCGCCAGGTGCTCTGCCGTATATCCCACTCCGCCGGAAGCGACCTCCTCTGGGGTCCCCTCTGCAACTATATATCCTCCCTCGTCTCCACCTTCCGGCCCCAGATCTATGATGTAATCTGACGAGGCCAGGACATCCAAATTGTGTTCTATGACGAGCAGCGAGTTCCCCTGATCTACAAGCTTGTGGAGAAGGATGAGAAGTTTTTTAACGTCCAGATAATGAAGGCCTGTCGTCGGTTCATCCAAAAGATATAAAATTGAACCGGTGAAGCGCTTGCTGAGCTCGTATGAAAGCTTTACCCTTTGCGCCTCGCCGCCGCTCAGCGTAGTAGCCGGCTGACCGAGGCGAATATATCCTAAACCGGCTTCTTGAATCACTTTCATCTTGGATGCGATGCTCGGTATGTCTTTGAATAGCTCAAGGGCCTCGTCTACCGTGAGCTCAAGCACATCCGCAATACTCAAACCCTTATAGCGCACCTCGAGCGTCTCTTTGTTATAGCGCCTGCCGCCGCAGACCTCGCAGGTCACATACACGTCGGGCATGAAGAGCATGGAAACGCGCATCTTCCCCTCTCCGCGACAGGCTTCGCATCGCCCTCCTTTGACGTTGAAGCTGAAGCGCCCTGGACCGTATCCCCGAAGCTTGGCCTCGGGAAGCTGGGCAAAAAATTCCCTTATGGGAGTAAAAACTCCGGTGTAGGTGGCCGGATTGGACCGAGGAGTCCTGCCGATGGGACTTTGGTCGACGAGGACTACCTTCTTTATGCCTTCGAAACCCATGATATCGCGATGCGCCCCCGCCCTTTCTCTGAAGTTCCTGTCGAGCTTGCGTCTGAGCCCCCTGTAGAGCACATCGTACATGAGCGTGCTCTTTCCCGATCCAGAAACGCCGCTCACGCAGGCGAAGACACCCAACGGTATGGATAAATCTATGTGCTTTAGGTTGTGTTCCGACGCGTCTAAAATCTTTAGCCATCCCGAAGGTTTTCGCACGCCGTGAGGGGGTTTTGCCACTCCGGAGCTCTCGCCCGTCAGATATGGCCCGCTCAGGGAGCGAATATTTTCCATTACCTCCTCAGGTGTGCCGACTGCCGTGACCTTGCCTCCCATTTCGCCAGCGCCAGGACCCATCTCCACGAGGAAGTCGGCGGCCATCATAACATCTCTGTCGTGCTCGACGACGATGACAGTATTGCCCAAGTCGCGGATAGAACGTAGCGTATTGAGGAGCCGACCTGTATCCCGAGGGTGGAGACCTATAGTCGGCTCATCGAGCACATACAACACACCAGAGAGCTTAGAGCCTATTTGCGTAGCCAACCTAATGCGCTGGCTTTCGCCGCCGCTCAGCGTATCGGCCCTTCGCGAAAGAGTGAGGTAACCGACCCCCACATCGACCATAAACGAAAGGCGCTTTTTGACCTCTTTCACCACTTGTTCCGCGATCAACCAATCCGATGAGGGGAGTTTCATCCTCTCGAGGTGGCCCAAGAGCGCCTGAACTGGCATAGAGACCCAATCTCCAATGGTGTAATCGCCTATTCGCACGGAGAGTGCCTCTTGACGCAGGCGCAATCCCTTGCACGTCTCGCACACATCTTCGGCGCGATAGGTGGTCAGTTCGTCGCGTATCGCATCCGATTCTGTTTCGTTGAAGCGGCGCTCAAGCCATGGCAGTAACCCTTCGTACCGCCCCATATACGAATACTCCTCTCCTCTTTCCCTGTACGTCATCGGCAAACGGTCCGGAGTGCCGTTCAGGATCGCATCCTGAATTTCTTTTGGAAGCTCGCGAAAGGGAGGGCTCAAATTCCAACCCTTGTATCTTGCGAGCGCTTCCAGCCTGCGCAGCATATAATGGCTCGTCTTCCATGGAAGGAGTGCCCCCTCAAGGATCGAACGCTCAGGATCAACGGCTAAGTCGGCCGAAAAGTACTGATAGCTGCCGAGACCCGAGCAAGATGGGCACGCTCCATAAGGGCTATTGAAAGAAAACAGGCGAGGCTCTACCTCCGGCAGCGATATGGAACAGCTCGGGCAGACGTAATTCTCCGTGAGAAGCTCTTCTCTTTCGCCATCTATCAATAAAAGGACAAAGCCTTCACTCTCTCTCAAAGCGGATTCCACGCCTTCGCTGAGTCGATCTCTTTTCTCCTTTTGCACTTGTAACCTGTCAATTACCACCTCGATAGAATGTCTCTGGTTTTTGTCCAAGGGAATTTCATCCTCAAGCCAGTAGACGACCCCATCGACGCGAATCCGGAGGAAACCCTTTTGGTGAAGCTGTAAGAACAGATTTTTAAATTCCCCCTTTTTGCCACGGACCAAGGGAGAGAGTATTTCGAGGCGATGCCCCTCATACTGATCCAGAATGAGATCCACTATTTGATCCAGGGTGTGGCGACGCACCGGTCTGCCGCATTTTGGGCAATACGGCACACCTGCCCGCCCGAAGAGGAGGCGCAGGTGATCATATATCTCGGTCACCGTTCCTACGGTGGAACGAGGGTTATGAGAGACACCCTTCTGTTCTATCGATATCGCGGGCGAGAGGCCGGAAATATCGTCCACATCAGGTTTATCCTGGACGCCCAGAAATTGGCGAGCGTAGGCAGAAAGGGATTCCACATAACGGCGTTGTCCTTCGGCGTAAATAGTGTCAAAAGCGAGGGACGACTTACCCGACCCAGAAGGGCCAGTTATAACCACAAGCCTATCTCGAGGAATGCGCACGTCGATGTCTTTTAGGTTGTGTTGCCTTGCGCCTATCACTTCGATCCACTGCAACACGCCGCCAGTCACCTCCCCTCTTTTGAGCTATAAGATCGCGCACTTTGGCCGCTTCCTCGAAATCGAGCCGTTCTACAGCCTCCCACATAATGCGCTCCAATTCAGCGATGGATACTTCTTCCAAGCTCTCTCTTGCAGATGTTTTCTTGCCGATGAAGCTTGAAGGTTTCAGCTCAGAAGGAAGGAATGACACTACCGCCTTTTTTATCGTCTCGGGCACTATGCCATGTTCTTCGTTATATCGCTCTTGGATCTTTCGCCTGCGCCTGGTCTCTTCCACGGCACGGCGGAGACCGCCGGTCTCCTCATCGGCGTAAAGGACAACGGTGCTAGCCGTATTCCGCGCGGCTCGACCTATCATCTGAATGAGAGAGCGGCCCGAGCGCAAGAAGCCCTCTCTGTCGGCATCGAGTATGGCCACCAGGGTTACCTCAGGCAGGTCCAAACCCTCTCTCAGCAGGTTGACGCCGACCAATACGCTTATCTCGCCCATGCGCAAGTCCCTTATGGCCTCAGCCCTCTCAAACGTGTCGAGCTCCGAATGGATATAGCGCACTTTGAAGCCGAGATCTGCCAGATACTCGGCCATGTCTTCGGCCGAGCGCTTTGTGAGCGTCGTAACCAGCGCCCTCTCCCCCTTTTCTACCACAGAACGCAGCTTATCGATAAGGTCGTCAACCTGGTTTTTGGCCGGCACAACCTCCACGACAGGGTCGAGGACGCCCGTGGGGCGCACTATTTGTTCTACCACTTGCGACGAAACCTCCAGCTCCCAATCCCCTGGAGTGGCGGAGGTAAAGATGACCTGCCTCATATATTGCATAAACTCTTCCCATCGCAGAGGCCTGTTATCGAGACAGGAAGGGAGACGAAATCCGTGGGCGACTAATGTCTCCTTCCGAGCCCTGTCACCGTTATACATGCCCTGGATCTGCGGCACTGTGATATGAGACTCATCTATCACCATGAGAAAGTCGTGTGGAAAGAAATCGAGCAGCGTCCCCGGCGGTTCGCCAGGAGCTCTTCCATCAAGGTAGCGCGAGTAGTTCTCTATTCCGGAGCAGTAACCGACCTCAGCCATCATCTCCATGTCGTATCGCGTGCGCGCTTCCAAACGTTGAGCCTCAACCAACTTGCCTTCGGACTGCAATTGCGCAACCCGAAGCTTCAGCTCTTCTTCTATCGCAAGCAAGGCGTCGGCTATGGCAGCGCTTGAGGTGACATAATGCTGCGCGGGATAGATGGCCGCCCTTTCCTTCCTTTCGATCCTCTTTCCGGTCAAAGGATCAAACTCCTCTATCGTCTCTATCTCGTCGTCAAAGAAGGCTATCCTGAGCGCGCTGTCGCTATAAGCCGGGTAAACTTCGATCACGTCCCCTCGCACCCTGAAATTTCCGGGCTCGAGGATAAGGTCATTTCTCACATAATAGTTCTCCAAAAGCTTTTCCATGAAGCGCCTGCGCCCCCACTGCTCTCCGGCGGAAAAACGCATCACGACTTCCTCGTAAGCCTTGCGCTTGCCCAACCCATAGATACACGACACACTTGCCACGACGATGACGTCCCGCCGTTCCAACAGGGACTTCGTCGTGGCAAGGCGCAACTTCTCTATACGCTCATTTATGGAGGCATCTTTCTCTATGTAAAGGTCGTGCTCTGGGACATACGCCTCAGGTTGGTAGTAGTCGTAGTAACTGACGAAATAATGGACAGCGTTATGATGGAAAAACTCCCTGAACTCGCTGTAGAGTTGCGCCGCCAGCGTTTTATTATGAGCTATTACCAAGGTAGGACGCTGGACGGCAGCTATGACATTTGCTATTGTAAAAGTTTTACCGCTTCCAGTTACCCCCATTAAAGTCTGGAATCGATACGCCCTATTGAGTCCCTCGACTAAAGCCTCGATCGCCTTCGGCTGATCGCCTGCAGGGGGCCACGGGGCTTGCATTACAAAACGATCTTCATCCATAAAAAACGATCCTCTTTAACTAAACCCAAAGAGACACAAAAGCCTCAAAGGCTCAAGCCGGCTCAACCGATGGCCTCCACCCATCCCTTTTAGGGGCATCGGCCTTCAAGTTGGATCTCATTTTGCCTTCAGAGGCGACCATCCCTTCACCCTTTTTGGCTTCGACGCCTTCCAATAGCTTATCCAACTCGTCACCTTCCAAAACTTCACGGGCCAAGAGCTCTTTGGTCACCTCTTTGAGCGCTTCACCTTGCTCGGTCAAGATGGTGCGCACGATTTTATAACAATCGTCGATGATGCTCCGCAGCTCTTGATCGATGGCATAGGCTATTTCCTCACTGTAATTGCGATCTTCCATGATGTCGCGCCCGAGGAAGACCTCGTGCTGCTTACGACCTAAGCGAACCGGGCCGAGGCGGTCGCTCATGCCAAACTCCGTCACCATCTCTCTGGCTATTTGAGTGGCTCTCTCAAGGTCGTTCTGAGCTCCAGTCGTTATGTCATCACAATATAGCTCCTCAGCTACCCTACCTCCGAGAAGGATGCATATTCGGTTTTTGAGTTCTCCCTTAGAGATGAGAAAACGATCTTCTTCAGGCAACTGTAGGGTATAGCCCAGTGCATTATGGCCACGAGGTATTATAGAAATTTTATGTACAGGATCGCACCCGGGGAGCATCTTAGCCACCATCGCATGACCCGCTTCGTGGAAAGCTATTATCTCTTTCTCTCTTGGACTGATTATGCGGCTTTTCCGCTCTGGACCAGCTATTGCACGGTCTATGGCCTCTTCCAGTTCAGCCATGGAAATCGCCTTCTTGCCTCGCCGAGCCGCAAGAAGGGCAGCCTCATTGACCAAGTTCTCGAGGTCGGCTCCCACAAAGCCGGGAGTGCGTTTCGCTATGACCTCCAGGTTGACGTCTTTATCGAGGGCTTTGCCCCTCATATGGACCTGAAGTATAGCAAGCCTCCCCTTGAAGTCCGGTTTGTCCACGATAACGTGCCGATCGAAGCGCCCGGGGCGAAGCAATGCCGGGTCGAGGATGTCAGGCCTGTTCGTGGCGGCCATCACTATGATGCCCGTCGATACGTCAAAGCCATCCATCTCCACGAGCAGCTGATTCAACGTTTGCTCTCTTTCATCATGACCTCCTCCGAGGCCCGCACCCCTGTGACGTCCTACAGCATCTATCTCGTCTACGAAGACTATGCACGGTTGATATTTTTTCGCCTGCTCGAAGAGATCGCGCACCCTCGCAGCACCTACACCCACGAACATCTCGACGAAGTCGGAGCCACTCACGCTAAGAAATGGCACATCCGCCTCTCCAGCCACAGCCCTCGCGAGGAGGGTTTTGCCGACTCCCGGCGCTCCGAGCAGCAGGACGCCCTTTGGAATGCGAGCTCCCAGACCTATAAACTTTTTGGGATTCTTTAGGAACTCGACGACCTCCTCAAGTTCCTCTTTCGCTTCATCGCAACCGGCGACATCCGCGAAGGTGACCTTCGGACGATTGTCTACGAAAAGCTTTGCCTTACTTTTAGCAAAGCTCATCACCTTACTGCCCCCGCCTTGCATGTGATAGAGGATGAATATCCAGGCGCCTATGAGCAGAAGTGTCGGGAAGAGCGAGGACATCATAGCAGCCCACCACGGTGAGCGCTCCGGAGGTATTACTTCCACATTTACACCCTTAGCAGCTATATCCTTGGCAATATCTCCAACTCCTATGGTATAGCTCTTGAACTCGGTGCCATCGCTGTAACGGCCGTGGACAACGTCGCCTTGAATTTGAACAGAGCGCACCTTTCCCGCCTCAACGGCGGACAGGAACTCACTGTAACTGATCGTGCGCACTTGCTCTGGCCCCTGGACTGGGGCGAGAAACATGTTGACCAGGCTGACGACCAACACGATCAACACGAGGTAAAGTCCCAAATTTTTAGCCATTCGTCCCAATTTTCAACACCTCACATAGGTGACCATTTCTGTAAGCTATCCTCTCTCCTTCACCACATATATGGAAGAGAGGTTGCGCCACATTCCGGCGCAATCCAACCCATACCCCACAACAAACTCATTCGGTATGGAAAAACCACGATAATCCACCTGCACCTCTGCTTCCCTGCGATCCGGCTTATCCAAGAGCACGCACACCTTAAGGCTCAACGGTTCTCTTTCCTGTAACAGCCTCACAAGGTAAGACAGGGTCAACCCCGTATCTACTATATCCTCGACCAAGAGGACGTTCTCGCCCTTGACGTCGACGTCCAAATCCTTCGTAATTTTGAGAATCCCGCTCGACTGAGTCGAAGCCCCATACGACGAAACGGCCATGAAGTCAATGTGAAGTTCTACAGAAGGATCAAGATATCGCATCAGGTCGACCAAAAAGACTACCGCACCTTTGAGTATAGCCACGGCCACGAGCTTTTTGTTAGTGTAATCGGCTGATATTTGGTAAGCCAATTCCTTCACGCGAGACCGAAGCGTCTCTTCTGAGATCAACATCCTGTCCAACTCAAAGGACAACCTGATCATTCCCCCTGACGGATTGCCTTTCCCCTTCGACAGCGCAAGTCACACAAATGCTCATTCTCGGCCCTGGTCTATTTTGAGGTTCATGACGACCGCCATAAAGCGGCATCCAGTAAGTTATTGTACTACTTATGGATAAGATTGGCCACCATGCCTCCAACCACCATGGGACAAAAGTGCGGAAGCGTTCTACATCGCGGAAACGACACACAGGTGTCACCACCACGGTCTCATCTTTGGATCTACAACAGATTCTGGCTTGATGGGTTCCAACGTATGGCGCGGCCTCCAGTGGCGCTTCCTCAAAAATGAACCGCCACGGCCCCCACTGGAGCGTCCTTATCGACAGAGCCTCAGCGACAGACACAGAAATAGGCGCAGGACCACTTCTTAGCACATCCCGCCGAACCCAAGCGATGTGCGATGAAGAACCGCACACCTCTATGTCTTTCTCCCATTGAAATCGCCATCTTCCTCCCTTTTCGATGAGCGAGGCCAACTCCGTCGTCCTGCCGCGGTTCAGCGCCTTAAGACCTAAGTGCATCCCCTCACGTCGCACAAGAGAGGACAGCGTAACGTCTTCATTAGCCAAGGCCAAGACGGCAGCCCTCCTCCAGGCCACAAACGACAAAGGAAGCTTCGCTCGCACCGTCTCAAGAATTGTGTCGCAACGGTCATCATGCACCTTACGCCAGGTGAGGGCTTCGGCAGCAAGGGCAGCTACATGCTCACAGGCGTTGGGATTAAGCTTTTCCTCAAGCCATGGAACGAGTTCGTTGCGGATAAGGTTTCGCGAGTAACGAACATCGAAATTCGTGGAGTCTTCGCGCCACGGAATGGAGTGCTCTTTGAGAAGTTCTCTCAATTCATCCCTTCGCATCTCTATGAGAGGCCTCACCAACTCGCCTCTCCTCTCGGGGATACCGGCCAATCCGTAAATGCCGCTACCTCTAAAGAGATTAAACAAAACGGTCTCCACTAAATCGTCCTTGGTGTGCCCCAGGGCCACCCATCGAGCGCTCGCTCCCTCCATCGCCTTTTTCAAGAAATCGTAGCGTATTCTTCTGGCCGCCGCTTCGAGCCCCTCGCCAGGACGCTGTAGCTCGGGCACAGAGACGGACTCCATGACAAGCGGCACATCCCATTGAGAGCAAAGCTCGGCAACAAACCTCGCATCGCCTTTGGAATCGTCACCGCGGATACCATGCTCTAAGTGCGCTGCCACGATCTGCCCATCCCAAAACTTTTTGAGCAACCAGAGGAGCGCAACAGAGTCGCCTCCTCCCGACACTGCCACAAGCATCGGGCCTTTGTCTTTCCACCACCCCTGACGCTCGCCAGTTTCTATGAGCCGCTGGTAACAACGATATAATAATTTATCGCCTATATTTCTCTCCTTCACATCCTAATTTTAACCTACTTTTCGCAAGGAAGTTAGAGGATAGACCACTCTAATATAATAAATGGACAGGAAGTACAACTCCCGCCCACTTCGATAGTTTCCATATAAGCTATAACAAGATGGTGGCGGTGAGTGGACTTGAACCACTGACACTGCGGGTATGAACCGCATGCTCTAGCCACCTGAGCTACACCGCCGATTGGTTGCGGGGGCAGGATTTGAACCTGCGACCTTCGGGTTATGAGCCCGACGAGCTACCTGACTGCTCCACCCCGCGATCTTCACACCTATGCCGGCACTCCATAGCGCGTATATATTAGCACAGCCACAAGGGTATAGTCAAATGCCGTCGATCGTGGATCATGTAAATTTTTTGTAGGATTTTTAGGGGCCACCTCACGGAACGAGGCCCACAAATAAGCGCCCTCCTTAGTCTTTTTGGCTACGAAAGAGTGCTTGTTTATGGCCGCAGGGGTCCTACTTTTCTTTAGCAAGCCTGAACAGCAATGCAGGCGATATTTGCATTGGTGCCGGGCGCGGGAATCGAACCCGCACGGACCTAAGTCCACAGGATTTTAAGTCCCGTGCGTCTGCCACTTCCGCCAGCCCGGCCTGGTGAAAGCTATTATAAAATGCTTACAGCACACCGTCAAGCACAGTTTATGACTTTTACAAGCCTTCTAAGGTAATTTTGACCATACTTGCTTGTAAAAGCTTGTCCTTCTCCGAAAAAGAGAACCCTATCTTCTGCGTTCTTGTGTGTTGACCATAGTTTAGTTACCACGTCTTTCGTCTACAGGCCAGTCCTTTTCCAGAATTCGCGCAGCATGTCGTCCAATTGATCGACATCTATGAGAAAGGCGTCGTGGCCGTTCTCGCTCTCGATCTCATCGTATGATGCCTTTACACCGGCACTCTTGCCAATTGTTGAAATCTCCTCAACCTGCCACGTGGGGAAAAGGCAATCGCTGGTGATACCTATTGCCAAAAGGTGCTTGCCGGAGAAGTTGGAGAGGGCAGATTTTGCTCCTCCTCGCCCTTCGCCCACGTCGTGGAGATCCATAGCTCGCGTGAGGTAGATATAGCAGTTGGCGTCAAATCGGCGGACCAGTTCCTCGCCGTGGTAATGAAGGTAATTTTCGACCTGGAAGCGACCGTTCCATTCCCACGGTTGGCCTGAAGCGAACTGGCGCATCCAACGCCTCACGAATACAGCTTCGCTGCGATACGTGATCATGGCAAGCATCCTTGCCACGGCCAAACCGCTCTCCGGGCCAGGCCCTGGGTAGTAATCCCCGCCCTTCCACTCCGGATCGGCCATTATGGCCTGCCTTTGAACCTCATTGAAGGCTATCGCCTGGGGATAAAGACAAAGGGGGGCTGCTATGACGACGGCGCGCTCCACGACTTGCGGATACATCACGGCCCACTCGAGCGCCTGCATCCCGCCAAGAGACCCTCCGACGACGGCAGCGAGACGCTTGACGCCAAGCTCGTGAAGGGCAGCTGCTTGAGCGCGCACCATGTCGCGCACCGAAAATACCGGAAAACTCATGCCATAGGGACGCCCGGTAGATGGGTTTATGCTCGCGGGCGACGTGCTGCCGTATGGGCTCCCTAAGAAGTTGAAGCAGATGACGCAAAGCGAGGACGTATCTATGGCTTTGCCAGGGCCCACGAGATTTGGCCACCACGCAGGCGGAAGCCCTTCGACATCATCTCCGGCTACGTGGTGGCTGCCAGTAAGCGCATGGCAAACCAACACCACGTTGTCGCACGCTGATGATGGTTCGCCATACTGTGCATAGACTTGCTTGACGCTGACTAATCTTTTTCCAGATTCGAGGGTGAGTTCTGGAATTTCAACGGCGCCCAACTTTTCCAAAACGCTTCCCGTTTGATCCAACTGCTTTCGTTTCCTCCTGCTATCGCTATTTATCGCCGTCTATTGCTTGCACGAATGCCTTGGAGTAACCTCTCGGCATTGCGCTTAAGAAGGGCCTCTTTGTTTTTCTCGGTAAGAGAACTCCCCTCGAGTAACCTTCTGTAGCGTTCCGCGCTCAGAATGGGGTAATCGCTGCCGTAAAGGATTTTGTCGAGGACGCCGGCGCTCATTGCAGCGTCAAAGACTTTGGCCCCATATAAAAAGGGCGTTGCCGCAGTATCGTAATAGGCATTGCTCAAGGCCAACTTCACCTCCGGCATCAGCTCATAAAGCCAAAGCCCTCCACCCCAGTGGGCAAAGAGGGTCGTCACCTCGGGATGATTGAAGCAAAAACAGTATGCTTCCTTCGGTCCCACATTTCCCTTGCCTGGATAATCATGACCCACGGGCTCAGCCACGTGGACGAGGAGAAAGAGCCCCATCTCGTGGCACATCCCAGCCAAGCGCCACGTCTGGCGTTTGTCAGCGATGTCGAAGCCCTGTCCCAAAGGAAATAACTCACCGACGCCTATAAGCCCCTCTTCGCGACACCGCTCGATCTCTCGCGCGCTCCCTGGAGCCAAGGGAGGCACCACGGCAAGCCCCTTCAATCTTCCCGAAGACGTCCTTACCGATTCGATGACATAATCGTTACAAAGCCTACACAGGCCCAGATCCGAAAAGGCAAAGCCGAAGATCCAGCTTTCACCTATGCCATCTGTCTCCATCTGGGTCAGCAGGTCCTCCGCCGTCGCCCAGCGGTGGATTTTCCCAGAGGCGAGCGTCTTAAAGTAGGGCTCCCTCTGAGCTATCCGCTCCCAATCCCTTATAACCTCGGGCGGATAAACATGAACGTGGCAATCTACCGCACCCCTCATGACACTTCGGCCCTCTCCTTCGGTTTTTTTAACTCTCTCAAGAGCCTGGCGATGCTTTCCATTATTCTGCGCGCCACCCATGGGCGGTTCATTGTGTATATGTGAACCCCGTCCGCACCGCTCGAAAGCAGATCCACTATCTGGTCTACGGCATAGGCCACACCTGCGTCCTCCAAGGCCTCTGGGGCATCGGCATACTTGGAAAGGATGCGCGCCAGCTTGGGCGGTATAGAGGCACCGCACAGCGTTACGATGCGCTCTATCTGTTTCTTGTTGACTACCGGCATAATGCCAGCCGATATGGGCACATTTATACCAATGCCCCTCGCCTTCTCCAAGAACCTGTAAAAGGCCTCATTTTCAAAGAACAGCTGCGTGATCAGAAAATCGACGCCCATCTCCACCTTGGCTTTCAAATGAAGGAGACGCAATTCTATATCGTCGCACTCGACATGCCCCTCTGGATAGGCTGCCCCTCCTATCGAAAAGGCATCGCCGTAGACGCGCCTTATGTGCGCCACGAGATCCGCAGCATAGCGGAAATGCCTTGGAACGGAATCTATATCCATGCCGGCCGGCGGGTCGCCTCGGAGGGCCAAGACATCACTTATGCCGCAAGAAAGGAGCTCCTTTAAGATCGAATCAGCCTCCTCTTTCGACGTACCCACGCAGGTAAGATGGGCCAGCGCTCTTATGCCATAGACGTTTCGGATGGATGACGCGATTTCGACGGTCCTCTCTTTCGTCGAGCCTCCGGCCCCATAGGTGACGCTTATGAAGTCGGGCTGCAGCGACTTCAGTTCTTCTATGGTGGCATATATGCTATCTATGGGGAGGTCTCGCTTCGGTGGAAATATTTCAAAGGAAACGACAGGCCTTCCATGGGAAAAAAGGCCTTTTATTTTCACTTCCCTTCCCTCCTTTCGACATCGCCCAAAAAGGTCTCCACAAGTTTAACAGCCCCGACAGCATCAGGCGCATAACCATCTGCTCCGATATGCCTGGCGAACTCCTCCGTCACGGCGGCACCACCCACGATGACGCGAAAAGGAAGATTCTTCTCCCTTACGGCAGAGACAGCCCGCGCCATCTCCTTCGTCGTGGTGGTCATCAACGAAGATAAACCGACTATATCGGCTCTCTCGTCCGTAGCGCGCTTTAAAATCGCGTCGAGAGGCACGTCCTTGCCCAAGTCAATCACATTGTAGCCATGGCTCCTTAAGACCAAGACGACAAGGTTCTTGCCTATGTCGTGCAGATCTCCTTCCACGGTAGCCATCACGATCGTCCCCTTTTGCAAGGATTTCTCGCCGGCAGAAAAACCCTTTTCGAGCGCAGCGAAGGCAGCTTGAGCCGCTTTGGCCGAATTCATGAGCTGGGGCAAGAAGTAATCGCCGCACTCGTACAGCTCTCCCACGACGTTCAGCGCCGGCACGAGCACCTCGTTGATCAACTTCATCGAAGGCATGCCCGATTCTATGAGTGCGGACGCGAGAGAGGAGGCCGTATTCTCCTCTCCTCGTATGATCGCCGCACGGAGCATCTGATCCTGCGGGATCGCTTCTTTTTCTGTCGCCTTCTCCTCCTTTTTGCCTTCCCTGTGCGAGAAGAAGGCGATGAACGCCGTGGCGCTCCTGTCGCGCTTGACCAACAAATTTCCCGCAGCGATCGTCTCCATCAGGCTCGAATCCAAAGGATCGGCTATTACGGCATCCAATCCTGCAGCCATCGCCATGGCCAAAAACGTCCTGTTGATCAAGGGTCTTTGCGGCAAGCCGTAAGAGACGTTACTTATCCCCAAGATAGAGCAAGCCCCTAACGACCTGATGCGCCTTACGGTCTCGAGCGTCACTCGCGCGGCGTTATCATCAGAACCGACGGAGAGGGTCAAGGCGTCGAGGAAAAGTCGCTTCCTGGGGAAGCCGAGGGCGTCGGCGCACTCACAAACCTTTTTAGCAACAGAGATCCTTTTATCCGCATCTTCCAAGATGCCCCGTTCGTCCAGAAGGAGGACCACAAGGCAGGCTCCGTATTTTGCCGCCAAGGCTATACCCCGCTCAAGGCTTTCACCCTTGGCGGTGACGGAGTTGATCAGCGGGATGCCAGAAGCGATGCGAAGTCCCACCTCGATCATATCCAGATTATCGCTATCGAGCGATAGCGGCAGCGCAGTTGCGCTTTCGGCGGCTAATGTAGCCTCTCTCATGGCACGAGAGCTGTCGATCTGCGGAAGGTTTACGTTAACATCTATCGCGTGCGCCCCCGCTTCTTCTTGTTCGCGCGCTTCCTTCTTCAAAATGTTCCACTCGTATCGCGAGACTTCTTCTCTTAAAAGTGAAGGCCGAGAAACGTTTATCCTCTCGCCTACCACAAGCAAGGGATACTCCGCACCTGCCAGGCTAAGTCGGGAGATGCTAGAGAGCGGCGAGCCTTGAATCTCTTTTATATGGGGCAGA
Organism: Synergistales bacterium 54_24; assembly: GCA_001508935.1. GTDB lineage: Bacteria > Synergistota > Synergistia > Synergistales > Thermosynergistaceae > Thermosynergistes. The sequence goes on along the minus strand of LGFQ01000002.1, from coordinate 9,717 downwards.
GAAAGAGTGCGAACGGCTTTGGCAAGGCTTTCTATGTGCTGAGGCGTGGTGCCGCAGCACCCCCCAACGACGGAAGCCCCGGCTGCGACCAGATGTCTGCCAGCGCGCGAAAATCTCTCCGGATCCCAATACTCCTGCGATCCAGGAAGTCCAGCGTTAGGATAGGCAAATATCGGAATACCAGCGTGATGAGCCAAGCAATCTACGACAGCTATGTATTCCTCTGGACCGCTCCCACAGTTTACGCCGACCGCTGAGGCACCGACGGTCCTCGTCCAGTGGGCCGCTACCTCAGGAGGCGTGCCGGTGAGCGTGCGTCCGTTATTCTCGAAAGTAAAGCTCACGACGAAAGGAAGGTGGGGGGCGACTTCTTTAACCGCAAGCACTGCCGCCTTGGCTTCGCGCAGGTCAATCATCGTCTCTATGAGGATGAAGTCCACACCGCCCTCGGCAAGCCCGGCAACCTGTTCTTTAAAAGCGGATACGGCGTCCTCAAAAGGAAGTTCCCCCAAGGGCTCGATCAACAACCCCAACGGCCCGATGGAGCCAGCCACCAAAAGGCGATCGCCTACGGCCTCTCTGGCAAGCAACGCTGCGATGGCGTTTATCTCTCTCGCCTTTCCGTCGAGGTTTCGAGAGGCAAGTTTTATCGGATTTGCCCCGAAGCTGTTCGTCTCGACGATATTCGCTCCGGCCACGACGTAACTTGCATGTATGCATCTGACAACCTCGGGAGAGGTCAAATTCATCTCTTCAGGCAGGGCCGGCGGGTTCCACCCCCGCTCCTGAAGGAGCGTGCCCATGGCTCCATCCAATACGGCAGGGTACCCGTGCTCGGCGATCCAGGTGTGCAAATTCAGATGCGACAATGTACGATCCACCTCCACATTCATCTTCCATGAAAAAATACAATAGCATAAAATGTCCCAAAAGGGGGTGCACCGTTGGAAAGAGGACAGAAATTCCAAAAAGATCTCCTATGGTTTCACATTAAGGCGAGGCTTAAAAATCTTTTAGAAGAAAGGAATGTTCCCAAAAGCTATAGAGGGCTTCTTCAAGAGATAGAGGAAGGAATCGAGGCGACGGAGGGGTGTCTCGAGAGCGCTCGCTTGACCTCAGATGACCTGCTCGTGTTGGATCTGGTGCTTAAAGCTCTTGAGGAGCCCCTTATGTATTGGCCATCGCGGCTCCTTCGCTTATACGGTCCGCCGGCCAACTGCCTGGCCCTGCCATATATAGAATCGCCGTTTTCCTTTCACGAGCGCATGGCCTCCGTTTGGCCATGGTGGCCGAGAGGAAGCAAGCATCTGCTCATCCCGATAGAACCTACGGTGCACGATTCGCCGCTCGACGTCACATCATTGGCTCATCTTTTAGATCTCGCGTGGTCTCTTGAAGGTGAAGATCGCGCAAGGAAGGGAAGCCTCCTCTTAGCCCCAGCCTTGGCTATAAAAGAGGAGGATTGGCCGTGGATCAGTTATGCTTGGGCTTCGTCTTCGACGCTCCCGTGGGATGAAGGGGTCAAAAGCTGGATAGAGTCGAATCTCGTAAGGCCTTCTCTCCCTCCCTGGTTCGAAGACGAAGACATCGCCCCATGGCCGTGGGAACAAATTTGCTGGGCCTCATCGCAGCTCTTATCGGGCCTCCCTCCATGCCAAAGAGGGGAAAGTTCTGTAGAGATAGTCTCTATCTTGGCCGCTGGGCTTTTGGTCTGTGCATACCTCTCAAGCGGCGGCCGCATCGGACAATTTGAAGAGACGGAAAAGCTTGTGGCCTTTGCTTGCGATGCCAGCATATTCGTAGCCACATATAACAGGAGGAAAGACGAACATGAAAGGCGTCTGTAGTGCCAGAGAAATCGTTGAAATGCTCGAGAGCGGTGACCTCGTCGTCACGCCGCTTTTGGATATTAAAAGGCAGTTAGGGAGAGCTTCGCTCGACGTGAGATTAGGGCTCGAATTCGTCCTGTTTCGACGCGGATACATCCCTTCGCTCAATGCCGGAAGATCGCGCCATCCTATAGCCGACTACTACGATCGCGCGAGGCTCGAATACGGCGACGTATTCGTGCTCCATCCAGGTCAGTTCGCCTTGAGTTCGACATTGGAATTCTTTAAACTCCCCTCCGACGTGATGGCTTACGTCATAGGGCGTTCCTCATGGGGAAGGCTCGGCCTCGTCATAGCGACAGCTACGTTTGTCGACCCCAACTTCCGAGGTTCTATCACCTTGGAGCTCGTAAACGAGGGAGAAGTCCCGCTTGTGCTCTATCCTGGAACGCGCGTAGCTCAACTGGTATTTCATCGCCTGAACGAACCTGCCCCTCCCTACGAGGGGAAATACGCTCTCGACACGCGTGCCACGGCCAGTAAGGCCCACCGCGACGAGGAGCTTTCATGGCTCTCCGATAAAGAAGGATATTGATAAGGGATGTCAAAGGCTTCCTCTCAACTTCGTGACGAGCGCATGGGCCAGGCGCGTCGGTTCAGGCAAGCGGTAGCGAGTACAGGCACGTAGGACGACTGAAGCCGCCTGGATAATGGAAAGTCCGTTGCCGGGGCTCACATATAGCGGGCGTACGCCGTTTGAACTCCTGAGCACCGTCCCGACCACCTCGCCTTCGAAGACTAACGGCACCCAGGAACCCTTGGTGCACGGCACCGGAAGGTGGGTACCCACGAGGCGACTTTTGGCAACGCCCACGACGCATTTCTCTTCTGTAGCAAGGGCAAAGTGAGAAGCGAGGCCAAGCCGCCGAGGATGAGCTATTCCTGCTCCATCTACCAACCACACCTCGGGTCTGTCTTTTAGTTTCTTCCACGCTTCAAGCAGAACCGGGAGCTCGCGAAAAGAGAGCAAACCTGGTATATAAGGGAAGGAGATATCCAAGACGGCCGAAGCTGCAGCTACAATTTGACGCTCCTTGAGGTTCCACGCTACGACGGCGGCTATAGCCTTCCCTTTTTTGGGGACGTAGGCCACATCCGCTCCGCCAAAGAGACTTGCGCGACCTATAGTTGAATTCTGCACTACGCGAATCTCTTTGGCCAGCTTTTTTTGCAACGCAACGGCTTCTTCGTAAGAAATCATCTCTCAAAGCTTTTCCCAAGCATATAAGCCCAATGCCAGACCGTCCAGGAACATACCCATGGGCGGTCTGGCAAGTCGCTTTATTTAACCTCTACTTAACCTCTACTTCGGCACCAGCCTCTTCGAGCTTCTTCTTGGCCTCTTCGGCTTCTTCCTTCGAGACGCCTTCTTTGACAGGCTTGGGTGCATTGTCTACCAACTCTTTGGCCTCTTTCAAACCGAGGCTCGTGAGCTCCCTCACGGCCTTTATAGTCGCTATCTTGTTAGAGCCCGCCGCTTTAAGGATCACGTCGAACTCGGTCTTCTCCTCCTCGGCTGGTGCTGCTGTAGCAGCGGCTGCTCCGGCCATGCCGACCATTGGCATGGCAGCCACAGGAGCAGCAGCAGATACGCCAAAGCGTTCCTCGAGCTCCTTTACGAGCTCCGAAAGCTCCAAAACCGTCATTTCCTCGATAGCCTTAATGATCTCTTCTTTATTCATTGCAAATTACCCTCCCTAACGGAAATTTTTAGGCCGTAGCGGCCTTTTCTTTTTGCACCTTAATTTGGTTCAAACACATAACCAACATCCTGGCCGAGCCAGAAAGCACGTTGACGAGCCCATAAAGCGGAGAACCAATGGCTCCGAGGAGCTGCCCCAAAAGCACCTCTCGCGGTGGGAGAGCACTGAGAGCTTCCACCTCCGCCGCGCTCAAGACCTTCTTCCCCAAGACTCCTCCTTTGATAGAGAGGGCCTCATTCCCCTTCTGTCTGGAAAACCCCAGGAGAGCTTTTGCAACCGTTACGGGATCTCCATGGGCTACAGTATAAACGTTAGGGCCTGCGGTCATATCTTCAACGACAGGGAGACCTGCTTCTTTCATGGCAATGCGCATGAGGGTGTTCTTGGCCACCTTCATCTCTCCACCAGCCTCACGGAGCTTGGCGCGAACTTCTGTCATTTGTGAGACCGTTAAACTCCTATATTCGCTCACGAAGACCGCCGAAGCGTCCGAGAGCAACTCTTTTAGGCGCGCTACCTGTTCTACGTTAGTCTGCGATGGCATATTTTTCACCTCCTACTCATAGGATTATGTCCCAAGCCGCACAAAAACCAAAACCAGATTACAAAGGCGACAAAATTAAAAGGCCCCTGAACCCGCATGAGGTCCAAGAGCCCAAAGACACCAAAATCTAAAAACATTGGCGTGCCGTTAGAGCTTGCGGACCTCGGTGGGCAAATATTTAAGCCCCCTTTTGGGCACCCACTGTCTGTAGTCCAAATCTATACTTACTGTTCTACTAACTCCTTTTGAGCAGTGAAGGGATCGACGCGAACGCTGATACCCATAGTCATGCTCAAAGCGATACTTCGCACATATTGTCCTTTTACAGTCGACGGGCGCGCTCTCAAAACGGCCCGCAGCAACGCTTTTGCGTTGTCAAAAAGCGCATCTTCGGAAAAGCTCGCCTTCCCGATGGCATTATGAATTATCCCAAATTTATCCACTCTGAATTCGACTCTCCCAGCCTTGATCTCCCTTACGGCATCGGCAACGTCGAGCGTTACAGTGCCAGCTTTGCTGCTGGGCATGAGACCTCTCGGACCCAAAATGCGTCCGACCCTTCCCATGACGCGCATCATGTCAGGTGTCGCGACGACGGCATCGAAGTCCAGCCATCCCCCTTCGATCTTCTGCACTATATCCTCGCCGCCCACGTAATCGGCCCCAGCCTCTTGAGCTTCCTTCATCTTTTCTCCAGAGGCTATGACGAGGACCCGCTTGGTAGTGCCCGTGCCGTGGGGGAGAATTATGCTCCCTCGCACTTGCTGCTCGGCGTGGCGAGGATCCACGCCCAAACGGATGTGCATCTCCACGCTCTCGTCGAACTTGGCCGTGGCGGTCTCTTTGACGAGGCGCACAGCCTCTTTGAGGCTATAATACTTGTTCCTGTCCACCTTCTCCAAAAGAGAAGCATAACGCTTGCTAACCCTTGCCATGTTTTCAACCTCCCAGTGGTCGTAACGGGCCCTTTGCCCTGCCACAACTGCTTATTCTGATACCTCAATTCCCATCGAGCGCGCTGTACCTTCGATCATCTTTATAGCGGCCTCGATGTCGGTCGCATTAAGATCTCCCTTTTTGGTCTGCGCTATCTCTTTGATCTGCTCCCTCGTCACCTTGCCTACTTTGACCCTGTTGGGCTCGCTTGATCCCTTTTCTATACCTAATGCTTTTTTCAAGAGCACGCTGGCCGGGGGGGTTTTGAGCTCAAACGTGAAAGTGCGGTCGCCATACACGGTGATCACTACAGGTATAATCATGCCCGGCTGATCGGCCGTCTTAGCGTTGAACTGCTTACAAAACTCCATGATATTGAGGCCATGCTGCCCCAGGGCCGGCCCAACCGGAGGAGCCGGAGTAGCCTTGCCCGCAGGCAACTGGAGCTTAATCTGCGCTATTACTTTTTTAGCCATCTTTTACTTCCCTCCATAACTGCTTAAACCAAAGATCGTCCTTCAGCTAAACCTTTTCGAGTTCGCTGTAGTCCACCTCTACCGCCGTCTCCCTTCCGAAGACAGACACGGAGAATTTAACCTTGCCTTTGTCATGAAGAACTTCAACGACGGGCCCCGCTTGACCCTCAAAAGGACCGTTCTTGACGCGGACGACATCGCCCGGTTTCAGATCTATCTCAACTCTCGGTTTGATCTGCTCTTTGTCTAATCTTCCCAAGATCTCCTTGACTTCTCTCTCGGAAAGCGGCACGGCGTTGGTCCCAGTGCCCACAAAACCCATAACGCCGGGCGTATGCCTCACGACATACCACGACTGATCGTCGAGGATCATCTCGACCAAAACATAGCCCGGGAAGACTTTCCTCCTCTGATGTTTTGCTTTGCCGCCTTTAACGTAGATGCGCTCTTCTACGGGCACAAGGACGTTGAAGATCTTGTCTCCCATTCCCATAGAGGCTATGCGCTGCTCGAGGTTGGCTTTAACCCTATTCTCATAACCTGAGTAGGTTTGTACTATATACCACCGACGTTCGGGCTTTTCTTTCATCGCCGACAAGGGAGCCTCTTCCGACTCCCTCACCTCCTGTTCGGCGAGTTCTATATTGCGCCTCATTTTATTAGTCATCATCCCAATTTCATAACTTTTGAGAAGAAGGCAGTTAGAACGGCATCTATCACGCCCAAATAAGCAGCCACCAGGAGGGTAACGCCTATCACTATGAGCGTAGAATACCACACCTGTTGTCTACTTGGCCATGTAACTTTCTTGAGTTCGGCTCTAGCCTCACGAATAAAGGCCATCAACTTCTTCACCCCGTTAGCCTCCCTTGTGGGACAGCAAAAGATTATCATAGGCGAAAACAATTGGCAACCGTCTTTGGATCTCATGACAAACCTAACACGAATCTGGCGATCCTGAAATATATAATAAGCCCGCACACGTCTACGACAGTGGCTATAAACGGGCCCGACATGACGGCCGGATCGACTCGAAAGAACTTAGCGATTACGGGCAGCGCTATCCCGGCCAAATTACCCAACAACACCACAACAACAAGCGCAAAGGCTACGATGAGGGCTACGTCTGGACCCGTATGAAGCATATAAGCCCTTACAACAGCCAATATGGCCAGGGCACCGCCCAACAACAAGCCGGTGAGCGTTTCGCGGGCAAACACCCTCCACAGATCGCGCCAACCGATCTCCCCCACCGTCATGCCTCTTATTATGAGTGTGGCCGATTGGGTTCCAGCATTTCCGCCCGTACCTATGAGCAAAGGTATAAAATAGGTCAAAGCCACTACGCGCTGTATTTCAAGAGAATACTCCTTTAATACGGAAGAGGTTATAGTCTCTGTTAAAACGCATATTGTAAGCCACATGAAGCGCTTGCGCGCAAGCGTAAAAACGTTGGTGTCCAGATACCCCTCTTCCGTAGGTTGAATACCGGCCATCCTCTCGAAATCTTCGGTGGTCTCCTCTTCAAGGACATCCATTATATCATCAAATGTGATGATGCCGACCAGTCTGTTTTCTTTGTCCACGACCGGTATGGTATGGAGGTCATACCTAGCCATGATCCGAGCCACTTCCTCCTGGTCTGTGTCGGTGCTGACACAGACTGGATCGGGGTTCATTATGGCGCGCACTGAAGTTTGGGGCTCGGCCATGATAAGGTCCTCCAGGTTCACGACCCCCAAAAGCCGCCTTTCTCTATCTATCACGAAGCACGTGTATATTGTCTCCTTCTTCCGCGCCTGCTGACGTATGCGCCTTATAGCCTCCTCAGCCGTCATATACTCCTTAAGGTCCACAAATTCGGGCGTCATTATTCGACCTGCGGAGCTCTCAGGGTAATTTAAGAGCTCGTTGGCAATATCCCTCTCCGCAGGCGACAGCTTGAGGAGGAGTTTTTTTACCGTCTTAGCTGGCAGCTCATCGAAGAGCGCAGTGCGATCGTCATCGGACATCTCTTCGATGATCTCCGCGATTTCGCCGTCCGTAAAATGATCTAAGAGTTCTTCGCGAGTCGAACCTTCTAAGTGCTCGAACACCTCTATTGCCAGGTCCTTGGGCAGCAATCTGAATAGGAGCACGCGCGTCCTTGGAGGAATCGCATCCAACATTTCGGCGAGGTCCGGGGGCTCCATGCTCGACAACAAACGCTTGATGGCCATATAATCCCCTCTGGCCAAAAGCTCTTGAAACTTGGGCACAAGTTCTTGCCAGCGCTCCTCCATAACATCACCCCCACTTGGAGCACAAGATGTAATCTATATTAAATTGACATGAGGGTGGGCCTACGATGATTAAAAAGAATGAGCCCGCACCCCAAGGCACGAACACCGGAGGCGGGCAATATAGGAAGGGGAAATTAGGCCATTCCGGTGTCCGAGCTTTCCCTTACGCTGTTAGATGGTGCGCTTATACTACTCGGACCATCGCCGCTTACCATTTCCATCTCCTCACAAATGCAGGTTGAAACCTGGTGCAGATTCACATAAAACCAAGGAAAAAGAGGCGGGATACAACCACCCCCGCCTCTTTTTAAACGCTCTTCCTTAACGCTTCGAGTACTGGTACATCGCACGAGCCTTGCGAAGGCCGAACTTTTTGCGCTCCACCATGCGCGGGTCACGCGTGAGCATGCCAGATTTCTTGAGCACCGGACGTAAGTCTGGGTTGAGTTTGATGAGGGCTCTGGCTATCCCTAAACGCACTGCCCCGGCTTGACCGGTAAGGCCTCCGCCTTTGGCCTGCGCCAAGACATCCACCTTGTTCTCAACTCCGGCCGTCTTCAAAGGAGCTAATGCCTGAAGCTGCCACGCAACACGGGGGAAATACTCCTTCACGGGCCTGCCATTTATCAGAACTTGTCCCTCTCCAGGACGCAATCGCACACGAGCTATGGCAGTCTTTCTCCTGCCAGTACCCCAATAATAGGGCGTAGATAGCGGCACGCACTCTACCTCCTTTCTCTAAGCTTCAAGTCGAAGCGGCTCGGGTTTTTGAGCGGCATGAGGATGCTCTGGCCCACAATAGACTTTTAGCTTTCGATCATACCTCAGACGATTGTGCGGTAGCATTCCTCTGACGGCGCGCTCCACCAAGCGCTCCGGCCGCTTTGAGAGCATCGTCCCCAAAGATGTGGCCTTTAGACTGCCCTTATAACCGCTGTGGCTGTAGATGACAGACCTTTCTGCCTTTTTGCCGGTCAACTTGACTTTGTCGGCATTGATAACGATCACGAAATCGCCACAATCCACATGGGGAGTATAAGTCGGTTTGTGCTTCCCCGCAAGTATATGAGCCACAAACACGGCTAAGCGGCCCAGGGGGACATCCTCAGCATCCACCACATACCACTTGCGCTCCACGTTCTCTCTTTTAACTACATAAGTACGGCTGCCTATCACGATTCTTCACTCCTATCAAAAGCAAAACTCGCACAAAGCGAGGCTTGACTATTCTATAAAGGGCGCCCCGTTCTGTCAACTCCACGTTTAAAGGTCATACCGGCGCAGCGTCTGGGATCAAAGGACGCGGCGCAAAAGCGGATTTTCCACGATGCCGGGAAGCCGTCCTCTCTTGGCTTTCGGTATTCCATCGACCATCTTTATATCCATCGTCATGTCGATCGCCTTGGCATGGGCTATATAGCTTCCGACCCCGAAGAAGTCGGCTCCAGCCTGGGCCAGTTCTCTGATGCGGTCGGGAGAAAGTCCGCCCGAGACTACGATCTTGACATCGGTAAAGCCAGATTTGTCGAGCCGCCACCGCACCTCGCGCACCAGTTCCGGCGTGACGCCCCCCCGTTCTCCAGGCGTATCGAGCCTTACGCCGGCAAGTTTGCTGCCTAAGGCTTCTGCAACCCTAAGGGACTCTTCTGCTTCATCTTTAAACGTGTCCACCAATATGGTGCGCGCTTCTTCCTCAGGGATGTATTTGTCATACAAAAGGGCCAGCTCGACGGTATCGCCCACTATCAAAATAGCAGCATGGGGGATCGTGCCTTGCGGCTCTATCCCAGCCAGCTTGGCTCCAAGGATACAGCTGGCGGACGAACACCCGCCCACAACCACTGCGACGCGTTCCATCACGGGTGCCACGGCCGGATGGACGTGTCG
>LGFQ01000142.1 GCA_001508935.1 Synergistales bacterium 54_24 | reverse complement strand
AGTTGGAGCAGTAAAACCCTTCCCCTCCCCATCGGGCGTCCTCAAGGGGGGCGCCGCACTTCGCGCAGCGGTCGAAGTCAGGGGCAATGCCCCAATATTTAAGCCAACGCCACAGGAAGCGCCACTCGACGATATCTGGGCTTGCCCCTTCTTCGAGCGACCGAAGGGCCCAGAAAAACAGAGAGAGCAGCTCGTTGCATGGGTGGTTAGGCGGAAGATAATCTACGATCAATTTGGCGAGCGCCAGGCCGCCCCTCAAGTGTAGAGGCTTCTTGCGAAGCGTCCAAAAATCTTCTTTCACGTCGATGTCTTTAAGATAAAGGCGATTCCGTCCGCTGTAAAGGGAATAAATGCCGAAAATCAGCGGTTCGGCCGCCCCGCCGAAGCGCCGCTTTCCTTTTGCGGCGCCAGGTGCCGCAACCCAAATAGGGCCTGTCTTTTCCAAAAGGAGGTAAAGCGACAGGTCTCCTTCCCTCGATTCTACCCTCCGCAACACCGCCCCCCTTGTCTTAAAGAAGCCCTGTTTTATGGACTCCAACTGCACGCCCTCCTATGCACGATAGCCGAGTCTGCGGAGCTCTCTTTCTGATTTTCTCCAATGCGGCCTCACCTTCACCCAAAGCTCAAGATAGACTTTATGCCCTAACTTGAACTCCAACTCCTCCCTGGCCAGCCGCCCGATCTCCTTGAGCATTTTTCCGCCAGAGCCGATTATGATCGCCTTTTGCCCGTCGCGCTCCACATATATTGTGGCGCGGATGTAGACCGCTTTCCTGTCGGGATATTCTTCGGGGGTCTTATACTCCTCCACATCTACAGTTACGCTATAGGGAACCTCTTCGCCCGTAAGGAGAAAGATCTTCTCTCTGATGGTCTCCGCAGCTATAAAGCGTTCGTCTTTGTCTGTGACGATATCCTCCGGATAAAGAGGGGGCTGCTGCGGCAGATAGCTGATGATCTTTTCGATCAGGATATCCAGATTGGTGCCCGTCACGGCCGATACGGGCACCACCTCTTTCGGTTTTACGAGATCCTGGTATAAGGCTACAGCATGCCAAAATGACCCTTTTTTCTGCAGCAAGTCTATCTTATTGACCACCAAAAAGACAGGGGTGGGGGTTTTTCTTAAGATCTCGACGATCTCCATGTCATCCTCGCATATTTCCCTATCGCCCGCCTCGACTACATAACAAACTACGTCGACACCCTCGAGCGATCGCACTGCCTCGTCGACCATGAACTCTCCGAGTTTGTGGCGCGGGCGTCGCAGTAGGCCGGGCGTATCCACAAACACGATCTGGGCGCCTTCTGCGCTGTAAATACAGCGAATTTGATGGCGGGTCGTTTGAGGCTTGTTCGAGATTATGCTTATTTTTTCTCCCATTATCGCGTTTATCAGCGAAGACTTACCCACGTTAGGCCTTCCTACGAGCGTGGCAAAACCAGATCTAAAATCGCCAAGAGAGTTTACTTCCATTCGAAAACCTCCGGTCCGACATCTTCATACATCACATAAAAAGGGCTTGGATGCTACACCCAGCCCCTCGATCTATACCGCTTGCGCCAAAACGCGATACCTTTAAGATCCTTGGACCTCTTCTTCTTTCTCTTCCTCCCTGCGAAACCTCAGGAGTTTAACTCTATACCCTTCTACGTTTACCACCTCGATGGTCCAAGGGCCGTATCTCACTTCTTCACCCGGTTCCAAGAAGCGCCCTGCCAAGGCCAGGACGAAACCGGCAACGCTGTCTGCCTCCTCGGACTCAAAGGGATAACTCAAATATTCGGACAAGTCGTCCAAGTTGAGCTGCCCTTCCACCAGATAACTGTTTTCCGATTCCTTGACGACGGGCAGGCTTTCCTCGTCGTATTCGTCTTGGATCTCGCCCACTATCTCCTCGAGGAGGTCTTCCAACGTCACGAGCCCGGCCGTGCCACCATACTCATCGACAACTATCGCCATGTGGACCTTTTTGGTGCGCATTGTGTCGAAGACCTCGGAGATTTTTGCGCTCTCCGGCACAAAGAGAGACTCGCGCATAAAATACGAAACCGGATCATCGGCTCTTCCGGAGGCCAAGGATTCCAGGATGTCTTTGACGTGAAGTATGCCCACGATGTGGTCTGTGTCGGTCTCGTACACCGGCAAACGGGAGTGGCCGCACTCGCAGAACGTGCGCGCCGCCTGCGCTATGGGGGTGCTTGAAGAGATGGCCACCATATCCGTGCGAGGCACCATAATCTCGTAAACCCTCGTCTCTTCAAATTCGATCACACCCCGGATCATCCGCTCTTCATCTGCCTCCAAGCTGCCGGAAGCCTCGCCTACTTTGATCATCTGTTCTATCTCCTCACGGGTGAT
>LGFQ01000034.1 GCA_001508935.1 Synergistales bacterium 54_24 | reverse complement strand
CCCACGCCTGTGGGGGTGTAAAAAGCGGGTATTCCAACTCCTGCGGCGCGGATGGCCTCGGCCATGGTCCCTTGAGGAATGAGAGTGACCTCGATTTCGCCGTTGTTAAAGGCTTCCGCCACTTCCGGGTTCCAATTGAAGTAAGACCCGATGACGCTTTTGACCTGTTTATTCCTGAGCAGCTTGCCCAGCCCTACGCCGGGGGAACCCAAGTCGTTGCTTATTATCGTCAAATCTCTCACGCCGCTTTCCGTGAGGGCTTCGACCAACATGTTTGGAACCCCTGCATTACCGAACCCTCCAACCATAATGCGAGCGCCTGGTTTTATGAGGGAAATAGCTTCCTTTATCGATTTCAGTTTTTTACAGTCTATCGGCACCGTTTATCGCCTCCCCTTGCGCGTCTTTATGCTAAAGCGTCAGATTTTCGTATATCGTGGCCATCCCCTGTCCGCCGGCAATACAGATAGCGGCGAGACCGAGTTTGTTTTTTCTTTTGACCATCTCGTGGAGGAGCGTCGCCGTGATCCTGGCACCAGAGCAACCGAGGGGATGTCCCAAGGCGATAGCTCCACCGTTTACATTTACGATCTCCGGATCGAAGGGCAGCTCTTTTAGCACGGCCAAGCTTTGGGCGGCGAAGGCTTCGTTTAACTCTACGATGTCAATGTCATCCAGACGCAACCCTGCCCGCTTTAAGGCATCTTTCGTTGCGGGGACGGGTCCAATCCCCATAATGCGAGGGTCAACCGCCGCTATGCCTATGGAGACCAATCGAGCTATGGGCTTCAGGCCAAATTCTTTTGCTTTCTTTTCAGAGGTGAGTAGAAGTGCGGCAGCACCGTCATTGCGGCTTGAGCTGTTTCCCGCCGTCACCGTGCCGCCTTCCTTAAAGGCCGGTTTGAGGGCAGCGAGCTTTTCGAGGTTCGTGTCGCGCCTCGGCCCCTCGTCTACGCCGACCGTGATGGGTGCTCCCTTGCTTTTAGCGATGGTTATTTGGACGATTTCCTCCGCGAACCTTCCAGCGTCAATGGCTCGGATCGCCCTCATGTGGCTCCTGTAGGCGAACTCGTCTTGTTCCTTTCGCGAGATTGCATACATCTCCGCCAGGTTTTCAGCGGTCTCTCCCATAGTGAAGCGCCCATAGGTTTCTTCCGGTTGAGATTTAGGCTGGCTTTCCGTGTTGGGGTCGACGAGCTCTCCGTTGCCTGTCACATAGCCGAACCTGCATTTGCGGAGATAATAAGGGGCTGTGCTCATGCTTTCGACGCCGCCCGCAATGATGGCATCTGCATACCCGGCCCGTATTTGCCAGGCGGCGCTTGCGATGGCCTGCATTCCGGAACCGCATTGTCTGTGGACTGAATAGGCCGGAAGGTCTTCTGGCAAGCCGGCTTTGAGTGACGCTACGCGGGCTATGTTGGGAGCATCAGTGGTGGGCTTGGCTTGACCCATGATGACCTCGTCAATTATTTCTTCATTCAATCCAGCAGAATATACGACTTCCCTGATTACGGGCACCAACAAATCTTCCGGCAAAACGTCTTTGAAACACCCGCCCATTTTCCCTACGGGAGTGCGTTTAGCTGTTATTACCACGACTTGCTCCAATCCTTTACCCACCCTTCTGCCTTGTGATGCAATTTACGCATCAAAATATATCATGATGCAAAATTTGTGTCAATAGGGTTGGCTTGACATGATAAAAATCATGCGTCATGATGCTGTAAGCATTCTTCTGATAAAACTGAGCTGGCGTGCTGGAGGAGGGGAGAGCCTTGGCACGCATCCTGATCGCTGATGATGCTCCGATAGCCAGGGCGATGCTCAGGAAGCTCTTGCAGCAAATGGGGCATTGCGTGGTGGGGGAAGCCGAAAACGGCAAAAAGGCCGTGGAGCGGTATAGGGCATTGCGTCCGGACTTGGTGGTCTTGGATATAACGATGCCGGTGATGAACGGCATCGACGCCCTCCGTGCGATACGCTGCTTCGACCCGAAGGCCAAGGCCATAGTGGTCAGCGCTTTAGGGCACAGCAGGAATATAAAAGAGGCGATAGATGCCGGGGTCGTCGAGTTCGTATGGAAACCCTACGAGCCGGATCGGGTGGCCCGAGCGGTCAATCGAGCACTCGCATCTTGACAACATCCTTCAGTTAAGATCTGACGCGGGTATCTCCTTGAAGTCGTGACGGAGGTGGTTTTGTGTCCTCGTGGCAGTGCGTATTCCTGCTATTGGGAGGGCTCGGGGTCTTCCTTCACGGTATGGAATACTCCGCATCTGCCTTCCGAGAAAGCCTCGGCGACAGGACGAGGCGCCTTTTGGCTTCATTGGGAGAGAGGAAATCTTTATCGTTTCTATTCGGCATCCTCTTGTCAATTTTATCCCAGAGCAGCACTGTGGCCATATCGTTTGCCGTGGGGCTTGTCGATTCAGGCCTGTTATCGCTTTCGGGTGCTTTGGTGGCGATGATGGGTTCAAGCGTGGGGAATGCCTTTATCGTGCTGTTCTTGAGCTTAGGAATCGTGAGGTATGCGCCCGCCCTTTTAGTGGCATCCGTGCTGGCCGCCAGATTCGGCAGCCACGAGGTTCAAAGATGGAGCAAGCCTCTCGGAGGCATTGCGCTGGTGCTGACAGGCATGTTCCTCATAAGGGTTGGGGTGCATCCGCTGATATCAGAACCATCGGCGCGGGAACTTTTGCTCTTCTTTTCAAGCCAGCCGATCCTAATGGGAGGCGCCGCCTTTATCCTCACAGCGATGCTCCAAAGTAGCACTGCCATAATGGCCATGGGCGTCGCGCTTGCAGCGTCTGGCCTTTTGCCCTTAAAAGCTACATTTCCGTTGGTGCTCGGGGCGTACCTCGGCTCGTCGATCACTGTGATGCTCGTCGGGATGGGGAAGAGGCGTCACGCGCGCAGCGTCGCTTGGGGCACATTCATCTATAGGCTTTTGGGTGTGGTTATAGCTTTGCCGTTGGGGAAGTTTTACTTAGGCCTGGCGCAACGGCTTTCCCCTCTCATACTCTACGAGATGGTATATATTCAGATGGCCGTGGCTTTGGTGAACGCTGCGTTGCTTTTGCCATTCGCGGACCTGTTGAGCTCTCTTTGCCTCGGCCTGGTCCCGCTGGAAGAAGAACCGGGCGAGCCGATTTACCTCGACGAGAGCCTGCTACCCTTTCCGGACGTCGCCCTCGCCTTGCTTTCGCGGGAGGCCGTCCGAGCAGCAAATTACCTGGAGGAGTTGTTGCAGGCTCTCCTGTGTGGCGGCGAATCGGATCGCGCTCAAAACATTCGGGAATCCTTAGGGGATCTGTTGGAGGCATGCCTGCGCTATCTTTCCTCGATGGCGGTCCCCTTAGAAGACGAGCGCCTGAGGAGGGAATATATGAACGTCTCTTATTCCCTGGCCATGCTCAAGGATATGGCGGAAATAGCTACAAGCAGGCTATGGCCGGTGGCCCATGCGCTTCAGGGATGCGATCGCTTGGTGGCGGCGTTATTAGAGACGCTGCGCAATGCGTTAGGTGCTTTCGCCTTGGGCGAGGAGGATTTCGTCCGCAATACGAAAGCATCCTATGAGCGATATGTAGAAGAGGAACGCGTGCTACGTTCAACGCTCGTCGGTGCAATCGATGGCGCACATGGGATGAAGAGATTGAGCGCGATCATGACCTTAAGCGGCATAGCCAAAATGGCGTCTGAACTCGCCGGCGGCGTAATGATGGTAGAAGGCCGAGAGCAGGCGAATGACGAGCGAGGAGGGTGAAGGATGTTTCGAAGGGAGAAAACGCCACAAGCGAGGCTTTTTAAAGAAGACCGAGATCGTCTCCTCAAGCTGCTTTCGGATATGGTCGAGGTCGCCCGGAGGGCGCTCGATAAGGCCATGCGGGCCCTCCTCGAGCATAGCGACGACTTGGCGTTGGAGGTTATGAGGGTGGATGAGGAAAAGGTGGATCTGCTGGAGATTGAAATAGAGCGGGAATGCCTTCGCCTCATAGCCATGCGCCAACCGGTGCGGGAGGAGCTGCGCTTCGTCTTCTCCGTCCTCAAGATAATAACGGACCTCGAGCGCATAGGCGACCAGGCTGTGAATATCGCCCAGAGGACGCTCGATTTGAATAGAGAGGGGCTTTTGAAGCCTCTGGTGGATATCCCCAAGATGGCTGAGATCTGTCAGGAGATGATTTCGGGAGCGATCCGGTCCATGGTCGAAATGGATGCAGAGCTGGCAAAGGCCGTCTCTTTGAAGGATAAAGAGGTGGATGCCCTAAACCATGCTATACTGGCCGAGCTCGTGGAGATCGCCGGACGCACTCACATCAGCGATCCGCTTTCGATAAAGAAGGCCACGGACCTCATGCTGGTGGCTCGCCACCTCGAGAGGGTTGGAGACCACGCGTCAAACATTGCGGAGCGCTCTTTCTTTTTCATAACCGGCAAACGCATAAAAGAAGAGCTCGTTGCAGGAAAAGCGCAGAGCTCTTGATGTGCTTTATCTTTGTTCTACGCCGGCGCCGAGGTATATCGCCCTCACTTGGTCGCTCTTCAATAGCTCACTTGAGGGTCCTGAGAGCACAATCTCGCCCGTTTCCAGCACGTAGGCCTTGTGAGAGGCCTTGAGCGCCATGCGAGCGTTTTGTTCGACCACCATGATCGAGGTGCCTTGGGCATTTATCATCTTTATTATGTTGAAAACTTCTTTTACCAAATACGGGGCGAGGCCCAGCGATGGCTCATCCAAGAGCAGAAGTTTGGGCCGAGCCATCAACCCTCGGCCCACTGCGAGCATCTGCTGCTCGCCGCCGCTCAAGCTCCACCCTAACTGATTCTTCCTCTCCTTCAATCTGGGGAATAGTGAAAAGACCCTTTCTATGTCTTCTTCTATTTCCTTCAATACCTCTTTTTTAGGTTTGCCCGAGTTGAACCTGCTAACGGCTCCTATTCTGAGGTTGTCCAAAACGCTGAAGGCCGGAAAAATCATCCTGCCTTCCGGAACGTGAGCTATCCCCAGGCTTACGATATTCTCTGGGGGAAGACCGTCGATCCTGCGCCCCATGAAGGAGATGCTCCCGGAAGCCGGTTTGAGGAGTCCGGATATGGTCTTCAAGAGCGTACTCTTTCCAGCGCCGTTTGACCCTATGAGCGATGTGATCTCTCCTTCGTTTACCTCAAGAGAAACGCCCTTGAGCGCCTGGACGGATCCATAATATACGTCTATCGAGTTAACCTGCAATAACATCCTCCGGCTCCTCCTCCCCCAGATAAGCCTCTATCACCTCTGGGTTGGTCTGGATTTCCTGCGGATTCCCCTCGGCTATCTTCCTGCCGAAGTTTAAAACCGTGATCCTGTCGCACACTTCCATCACAACTCGCATGTTGTGCTCTATGAGGATGACCGTGATGCCGGTGTTGCGAATGTTCCGCGTGAGTTCGATCATCCACTCTTTTTCTGCGGGGTTCATGCCCGTAGCTGGCTCGTCCAAGAGAATGATCTGAGGTTCGAGCGCCAATCCCCTCGCGATCTCCAACAGCCTCCGCTCGCCGTGAGGGAGGGCTCCGGCTGTATAATCCGCCCCTCGTTTTAGCCCTACGAACTTCATGATGTCGAGGGCCTTCTTACGGCAGCTTTCTTCTTCGAGTTTGGTCATCTTGTGCCTGAATAGGGTATGGTGTAGCTCGGATTTTGTCCTCGCGTGCATGCCCACCATTATGTTGTCCAGGATCGAAAGGCTTGGGAACAGCCTATTATTTTGAAAGGTCCTGGCTATCCCCTTTTCTGCTCTCTCGTGGGGGGAAAGTTTCGATACTGATTCGCCGTTTAGAAAGATATCTCCGCCGTCGAGCGGATAAACGCCGCTTATGAGGTTTAAAAGCGTGCTCTTGCCGCTACCGTTGGGGCCTATGAGGCCGCGGATCTCCCCCTTGCTCACTTGTAAGTCCACGCTATCGACGGCTACGAGTCCGCCGAAGCGTTTCGTTATCGCCTTAGTCTCCAATATATGCGTCAACGTCATTTCCTCCTCTTAGCCCGTGCCGCCGTTTTTCTTGGCGGAGGAAAACAGCACGGCCAGCCTGCGCCAGTACGGCTGCGTCAGGCCTACCAAACCGGTGGGCATGTAAACTGCCATGACCACCACGGCAGCGCCGTAGATGATGGCGTTGTATTCCTGCATGAAGCGCAACCATTCCGGTATGACCGTGAGCAATGTGGCTCCCACCACGGGGCCAGCGATTAAACCTGAGCCGCCGATCATGAGCATGCACAACACGGTGACCGCTTCCTCGAAAGTGAATATGTCCGGGCTTATGTATCCCACCAGGTGGGCATAAAGGGCCCCTCCCAAACCACCGTAGAAGGCGCTGATCGTGAAGGCCAGGACTTTATATTTGAACACGTTCACTCCCATGACCTCTGCTGCCAAGTCATCTTCCCTTATGGCTTGCATGGCCCTTCCTACCCTGGAGTTTTTGATGACTGCTGTGAGCCAGATCAACAGAAAACATGATATTAAAGTTATGTAATAAAACTCATGCATCGTATCGAAGCGAAGCGGGCCTATCGCTGGTTTAGGTATTCCTGGTAAGCCGTCCGCTCCGCGAGTGAGGCTCGTCCAGTTCTCCAAGATCAGCCTGGTTATATGGACAAAGCCTATGGTGGTTACGGCGAGGTAGAATTTCTTGAGCTTCCTCAGGCTCGGCAAACCCAAGAGAAACCCCACGGCTGCCGTTAAGAAAGCCGCTGCCGGAACGGTGAGGAGGAAGGGGAAGCCATGCTCTACGGCCAGCAAGCCGGCCGTATAAGACCCTATGCCCCAAAATGCTACCTGTGTGAACGACATGAGCCCTGTAAAACCGAGGATCACGTTAAGGCCGGCGGCCAGGATCATGTATATGCCACCTAAGTTTATGACCGTCATCTGGTAGTTCGACGGTATGAACTTGGGGAGGAAAAGCAGGACCACCCCCGCCGCGATAAGTGTGAAAGTTTTGGCATTTTTAGGCGCCATGAGCCTTACACCTTCTCCGATATGGGTTCGCCGAAGATGCCTTGTGGCCTAAAGAGGAGGAAGAGGATGAGCAGGCCGAAGGCCCATGCGTCCCTATAAGCCGATGAGATGAAGTAGGCTCCGAAGGTTTCCACCAACCCCACGAATATGCCGCCGACCACGGCGCCGGGGACGCTGCCAAAGCCGCCGACAACGGAGGCGGCGAAGGCTTTGGAGAGTATCTGTGCTATGCCGGGTGACACGAAGAATATCGGCCCGGCGAATATACCGGCTATCGCCGCCAGTGCGGTACTGTACATGAACGTGAATGTGATCATGCGGCTCACTTTTATCCCCATGAGGGCGGCGGTATCTTGATGCTGCGCCACGGCCTGCATCTTCTTGCCGAGCCACGTCTTGTTGAAAAAGTACGCCTGAAAGAACAGCAAGGCTACGGCCATCAGCGCTATGGCTATGTTTTGAAGGGGTATGGAAGTCCCGAATATCGTAATTGTGCCGCTTCCGGCGATGGGGGGGAGGAATTTGGGATATGTCCCCCATATAACGTAAACGCCGTTGTTCAGGAAGACGCTAACGCCTATGGTGCTTATCACGACCGGGATGATCCCGGCATACCGCAGCGGGTAGTATGCCACCCGCTGGAAGACGGCCCCCACTCCGGCCATTATGATAACGGCGGCGATGATGGCTCCTATCATGGGAAGTTTCAACGTCTCGATGCAGCTCGTGGCGACGTAGGCCCCGAGCATGACCAGCGAGCCTTGAGCGAAGTTTACCACCCCCGCCGTCCTGTATATGAGGACGATACCCATGGCAGATAAGGCATAGACAAAACCCATCGCCACGCCGCCTGTCGCCAACTGTAATATCGTGATCATCTCTGCGCACACCCTTACGTCGTCAGTGGTTTTACGCCGAACCTTCGCCCCAGCTCTTCCAATTCCGAAAAGAGCGATTCGGGGAGCGGTATTCCATCTTTGAGCCGCTTGGCTTCTTCCCTGAACTCCGGCTCGCCAGGCAGTAGGACTTCGTCGAAGTTCGCCGCGGGTTTTGACGACTTGAGCCCTCCGATAAATTCGGCCATCCTGGATTTGAAATCGCCGATGGGCATGAACTTTTCGATGTTTATGGCGCCTATGAAGTGGCCCGAGCGCGTCGGCGATTCCGGATTTTCATACATGCTCTTCACTTTTTGGGTGAAGCCAGAGCCGGTGAGGACGCCAGACAGGACCTCTACGGCGATGGCTATAGCGGAACCTTTGTGCCCCCCGAAGGGAAGGATTACGCCGCCCGGCCTGGCCTTGTTTGGGTCCGTCACGGGGTGGCCGTCTTTCAATACCCAACCCTCGGGGATGGATTCGCCCTTCGCCGCGGCCATAAAGACCTTGCCCCAAGCCACGACGCTGGTGGCCATGTCGGCCACTATCGGAAATTCTCCGATAGATGGTATGGCGATAGCGAATGGGTTATTGCCTATGACCGGCTCTGAGCCTCCCCATATGGCCATCGTGGGTGTGGTGTTGCTCATCGAGATGCCGATCATGTCATGCTTCGCGGCCTTGAGGGCCCAATAAGCCGCTGCGCCGAAGTGCCCGCTGTTTCTCACCCCCACGAAACCTGCGCCGGTCTTTTTTGCTTTATCTATAGCAAGTTCAGCCGCTTCATTGGAAGGTATCTGTCCAAGGGCGTTGTCTCCGTCCAGCACCGCTACGGAATCCGCATCGCACACGACCTTTACGTCTGGTTGCGCCTTGGCTCCGCCCATGACTATCTGCTTCACATACGGAGAAAGCCTGATCACTCCGTGGGAATCCACGCCCCGCAGGTTGGCCGAAACGAGCGATTCGCTCACCACGGATGCGTCTTTCGGCCTTAATCCTACCTTTATTAGAACTTCCTCACAAAAAGATTTTAGAACCGCTGCCTTTACAGTGACAGCCTTTGCACCTTCGGTCAACGCCTTCGCCTCCTGTAATTCGTAGGAGGGCTGGCTGCAAGGAGCCAGCCCTCTGCTTTGCCGTGGTTTTGGTTTAGCCTGTGCGTTATTCCAGTTCCGGTTCCATGCTCACGACCTTTATGAGCTTGTCCTTCCTGTCGACTATCTGGATGATCGGCATCTCGTGAAGCATATTGTTCCACTTGTCGCAGGTGTAAGAGCCCATGGGGGTTTTGAAATCGCGGACGCCTTTGAGCGCCTGGCGGATCGCCTCTCGCGCCTCTTTTGTGGGGAGCATCATGGGCTTGCCGTCGACTACCTGGATGACATTCGCTTTCCTCAAGGCGTCCGCCAGCATCAATGTGGAAGAATACGTCCAGGCGGAGTTTTCGTCCGGCAGTTCACCATACTTGGCCTGAAATTCTTTTACATATTCTTGGACGAGCGGGTCGTCGTTGGCGACGGTGAAGCCGGCGGCGCTGTATATCCCGTTTACGCTGTCCCCCGCTATGTCGCGGATGGGCGTCGAAGAATACGATGCAGAACCCACGAAATCGACTTCTAACCCAAGCTGGGCTTTCTGCCGCAGTATTATCGCATCATCCTCGAGCCTTGTGCCCCAGGCGAAGACGCAAGTGGCACCGCTGTTTTTGATGGCCAGAAGCTGAGCGGTGTAGTCTTTCGTGCCGGTGGAGTATTTCTGCTCTGTGAGCACGTCTATGCCATACATTTCCTTCAGGGCCTTAGCCGTTTCCACGAACCCTCCGGTGCCGAAGGCATCCGAATCGTGCAGGCCCGCTATCTTTTTGTGTCCGAGGTCCTCGACCATGAACTTGGCCATTATCTGAGCCACGGTCCTGTCGTCGGTCCTGACGCGGAACATCCACGGGACCTCGAGCTCCGACAGGGACCAGGCGCTCCCGCCGAATATGGCCGGGACTTCGTTTTCCTTGATGATGGGGGCCAGAGCGTGGACCATTGTGCTTCGCACGGTAGCGAAGCTCATTATCACATTATGAGAGAAAAGCAGCTTGTTGAAGGCGCTGATCGCTCCCGGGTTGGTTCCCTTCGTGTCTTCGTAAATAAAGCGCATCGGCACGCCATTGATGCCACCTTCGGCGTTGATCTTCTCCAGTGCCATTTCCGTCCCTTTGCGCTGCAGGTCTCCGGTTATGGCCGCGTCTCCCGACATCTCCACGGGAAAGCCGACGTCGAACGTCTTTGGCGCTGGAGCGAGTTCCTGGGCCGCCCCAGGGACCGCCGCTATGGCCATACAAAGCAGTGCAACCGCCAAACTCGATGCCACAAATCTCCTTGTCATTGCCCACATACCCCCTCTTTTCGGTCTGCAAATTCCTTTTGTTCGCAGAAAAATCATACCTCGCCCCTTCGCGGTGCTATCTCTATGTTTTATTTTTGAGACATCGCCCCCTCTCCACATAGCGCTCAATCTTTATTATACCTTGAGCGTCTTGATGGTCTATCGGAAAGTTGGTTTGCTTCGGCGAATGCAGTTGTATACGCGTCTTCATCCATCGTCATCTCTGCTTTTCATGCGAACTGCGACGGAGTTTCAGCGGCGGCGAAGCGCTATTTAAGTTTGAGTGAGGTTTGGCTTTTCTCTGTGGAGTAGCGGGCGGACGAACTCGAAAGCATTTGCAACACAGCGGACCTTTGGGGAAGGGAGCTTTGAGCCCCCAACGCCGTGCAGGCTAACGCCCCCGCAGCGGTGCCGAACATGACGGCCTCTTCGAGCGTCTTTCCTTCCGCCAGAGCAACGGCGAGCCCAGCACGAAAGGCGTCTCCCGCCCCTGTGGTATCCACAACTTCCACAGGGAAGGCGGGCACGGAGAAGGTGCGATCTCGCGTTACCGCCAGCGCGCCTTCGCCCCCGAGGCTTACCACTACGCAGCCGGCCCCTTTTTCCAAGAGCCTCAGGGCAGCCTGAGTCGGTTCGTCGGAACCGCCCAAATCTGCCGCTTCTATCTCGTTGGGGGCCACCACGTCTACGAGGGGCCAAACCTCGTCAGGCAGAGGTGCGGCGGGGGCTGGATCGAGCACGGTAAGGCAACCGGCCTCCTTGGCTTTTTTGAGACCCACCATCACGGTGGCGGTGGGTATTTCGAGCTGAAATAACGCCACCTGTGCCTCTTTCATGGCGACTGCGGCTCTCTCTACGTCCTCGCCGGAGGTGAGGGCGTTTGCGCCGGGTGAGAGTATGATGGCATTTTCCCCCTCTTTCGTGACGGCGATGAGGGCCACTCCCGTGTTGACGCCGGGGCAAACTCTCACCGGCGTGCAGTCTATGCCCTCAGAGACGAGGTCTGAGAGAAGCCTCTTCCCGAAGTCGTCGTCTCCGATGCACCCTGCCATAGCCACGCGAGCGCCGAGCCGCGCGCAGGCAACGGCTTGGTTTGCCCCTTTACCGCCTCCACCCATAGAAAAGCCCTCTCCGCTCATCGTCTCCCCAAGCCGAGGCAGCCTGGAGACGCGCACGATCAAGTCCATGTTCACAGACCCCACCACGACTACCTTGACCAAGACCTTCCCCCCTCGGTGGCTTGTGTTTTCTTATGAATGTGAAGAATTGTGGCATCATAAAAGGATTTGTGAAATAGTATGTCTTCTTTCGAAGCCTGCCTTCTCCTTAAAGAAACAACCTCTTGTAGTGTCTTTTTATATCTTTCTGCATCTTTGCCTCCCTTTTCTTCCATTTCAAAGAGAAATCTATCTATATAAAAGAGCATGTTCCAGAAATTCCATCCCTTTAAAATGGCGTTGTGTGGTATATAACAAGCGCACTCAGCCAAATAGGGCGAGATATGCCATGGAGTTTTCCTAAAAGTGAAATAGGCAGACTTAAAGATGTCATATTCAAACCCCATTCCATTATGCAGGTTTTCGTTATCGATAGAATAAATATAACCATCTTTATTTCTCACTAAATTATATGTGCGGATGTCAGGGTGGCGAATGCCCTTTGAAAGTGAAGCGGGGGCTTCTTCTTGTAGCATGGAGCACAGACTGTCTACTTCTGCTGTATTCATGCCTGAAAGCAAAACAGTTTTCTTCTTTTGGAATAGATGAATGATTTTTTGAAGGTATTGTGAGCTGTCTGCAGGGAAATCGACACGGGCTCCGTGGATATGAGCTTGGTAGCGAGCCATAGTTTTTGCATATCTGCATGGAAGTTCTTTGCGCAGAGGGTGGCCTTCTATCCATTGAGAAAGGAGATATGGCCCGATTTGTTTATAAACCTTGGGGATGGGGACCCCCTTTGTCTCCAGGAGGGATGTTATTTCTGCGATGTTCTGGGCCGATTCTGGGGTCCGAACCCAGTAGAGTTTCATTTTTTCTCCCCTTTTCCTGTCGACTATTAGAAGAGGTTTAGAGCCGCATCCTTGCTGTAAACGTATAATACATTCTGGAATATATCCCAGGGCATCGTATAAAACTTCATAGCAGGACTCTCCACCAGGAAGGCAATATGTTCGAGCATCTACGATGAATCCTCGCTCAGAGCGGCGCGCAAAGATGTTATCCAAAAAATGAGCCACTATAGCCATGAAACAAACTCCTTCCACCTCTCTGTGCAAGCTATAAGGCGATTTCAGGCTTTAATTGACCTGTCTCTATCTTCTTGAGCAAATCCGGCCACTGTGCGTCGTGTTTGTAAGCCTGCCAGCGATGAAAACAACAAACAGCGGGGTTGCAATCTTCCTCGATAGAGGGTCACTCCGCTCGTTTATGATGGTCCAATTATAACATCGGGGGTAAAAGGCGAGGTCATCATATGCCCGAGGATATACCCGAGGGATGGTCTTACTATCGCCCGACGTGTTGCTCAAAGCCGCACTCGTTTATAATTAAAAACCGAAGGCGTGAGCGCAAACTACATCATTCGGGTTGCGAAATTAAACCCGGGATAGAGCATGACCAAATCGCCACGGCTTCGACACTGGTGAACACGAGAGCCAAAAAGGAGCGGTCCAATTGTCAACCATACGAGAGGGCAAAAACACAAAAAGCAAAGATCCAACCCCAGGGTTACTTTCTTTGGTTATGCCTGTGTATAATGGTTCTTCATTTCTGCAAAAGACGTTATATTCTTTAGAGGAGCAAGATTATGCGCCCGTAGAGCTGATTCTCGTAGATGACGGCTCTCAAGACGAGAGCTTGGATATCATGCGCGAATTTGCTAAACGAAGCAAGCATATTGTAAAAGTGCTTACCCAAAAAAATATGGGGGTCAGCATGGCCAGGAATAGAGGGCTTTTGATAGCAGAGGGCAAATACATTGCTTTTTGTGATGATGACGATCTTTTCGCTCGAGACTGTTTCTCTAAGCTCGTTTCTGCGCTCGAAGAATTCGATGCCGATATGGCATTCTGTGGACATGATCTGATAGATACCAACGACAAAACCGTTAGGAAATATGACGAAAAGTTCGTTTTTCCCAAGAAAAACCCGGAAAGTGGGGAAGAGGTATTAGCTCAGTATCTGTTGGGAAAAGTTAGCATATGGGGAGGAGCTGTTCTTTACCGCAGAGCGCTTCTTCTTGAGAATGATATATTTTATACTCAAAATTGCTATTGTGCCGAGGATAACGAGGTCTTTGTAAAAGCCCTTGGCTTGGCCCAAAGGGTTGCCTGCGTGCGGCAAAGCCTTTCTTTTTGGCGAAGACACCCTTCTTCTACCAGCTATTCGTCCGAACTGTTTAAAACTTACAGCAA
>LGFQ01000141.1 GCA_001508935.1 Synergistales bacterium 54_24 | reverse complement strand
GATATCTCGAGATCTCGGTGTATCTGTGGAATCGCTAAAGTATTGGGTGAAGCAGCAAGAGATCGATTCCGGTACTCGTAAGGCCTTACCACTTCTAAAACGATGAGAATTTTAGGAAGCTTGCGCGCTTTAAAAACCGCGTCCTTTGAATAGAGCGAAAGATTAAAAAAAGCCGCAGCATCGCTCGGCAAGGACGTGACGAAGATCAGGCTGAACGTCCTCATAGCCGGTGGCACAATATGCAGTTTAGCCGGGGCAATGTATGCCTTCTACACGTCGGGCGTAGCCCCGAGCGCTCTGGGTCGGTTCGACTGGACCTTCCTCCCTTGGGTAATGGTTGTCTTCGGCGGGAGTGGGAACAACTTAGGGGTGCTCCTCGGCACCTTTGCCTTCATAACGCTGCAGAAGCTGATCGTCTCCTACAAATATGCCCTCTCCTTCCTACCATTCGACCCGGTCTGGCTTCAATATCTGCTGATGGGTTTGGTGCTGCTTTTAATCCTCAATTTCAGGCCTTACGGCCTCATACGGGAGAAGGCGAGCTACGCCACAAAGCCAAATAACATGTCCATGTAACACTTAATCGCCTCAAATGGCGGCTGCCCCGGGGCGGATGCCCTGCCGGAGGAGGCAAAGGTCAGGTCCGAGCCGAAAAAACATCCTAAAGGGCGCAAGAAAGCGCCCATTTCTCCCATGGCAACTGCCACTACGGGCTTCGTGTATCTGCGCCGCGCCTCGAGCGTAGAGGCAAGCAGCTCGAGCGCCTCCTCGTGCGAATTTATCATGACGGCCACCTTTGCGATGTCCGCCCCAGTCTCGAACTCCCTTCCCAACACTTCCACGATCTCCCTCTTGCGAGGAGTCGCGTTGAAGTCGTGAAAGGAGACCACGAGAGCCGCGCCGCGCGAGCGGGCGGCTTCCTTCACCCTGCCGATGACCTCTTGGCCGCAGGATAGCTCCATGTCTACGGCGTCAGCGGCACCCGACGCAATGGCCCTCTCGTAGAGCGAAATCTTCTCCTCCTGATCGATATGCCTGTATCCCCCTTCTTCTTTTTTTCTGCACGTCAACAACAGCGGGATGTCGCCCAAGATTTGCCTGACGTCAGAAAGAAGGGCACAGGCGGCATCTACGCTCGAGGACTCGCTCCAAAAGTCCGCCCTCGCCTCCACCACATCGGGCGAGAGGGAGGCTATGTTTTTCGCTTCTTCCAGCGCATCCTCCCTATCCATCGCGACGAGCGGTATGCAGATCGCCGGGCGAGCTGCCCCTATCGCCCTGCCCCGCAAATATACGGGCTCTTTGGGGAGTGGTCTCATTGGGCCGCCTCCCTGGCGCGCACATCGTTATAGGCGCGCTCCAACAGCTCGAGCGGTATATCGTCGCGCACGGAACAGACCCTTCCCTCTCTCGGTATGACCAAGCGAGGCCTGCCGCGGCGGAACTTCTTATCGCGCATCAAGTAAGGGACGATCTCCTCCCATGGCCGATCCGGCGCCGTGGGCAACCCCAAAGAGCGCAAGAGGTAGACGACGTCTTCCAAGAGGTCCGAGCCGCATTCGCCCACCGCGCACGCCAGGTGAGTAGCCACGACCAAGCCTACAGCTACGGCGTCGCCGTGCTTCCACCAGCCATAGCCGGACGAGGCCTCCAGGGCATGGGCCACGGTGTGCCCTAAATTGAGGCGACTGCGGAGGTCGCTCTGCTCCCTCTCGTCGGCCTCCACGACGGCCAGCTTCATCGTAATGCACCGCCTCACGACCTCTTCGAGACAAAGGGGATCCCTTTGAATCAACTTAAAGGCGTTGTCCAAAAGCCAGCGAAAGAAGGAAAAATCCTCACCGAGGCCGTATTTTACGACCTCTCCCAACCCCTGCCGATATTCCCCCTCGGGCAAGGTCTGGAGAAGGTCCACATCGGCGATGACGGCCCTCGGCTGATGAAACGCCCCCACGAGGTTTTTGCCCTGGGGTAGATCTATAGCGGTCTTGCCGCCTATGGAGCTATCGACCTGCGCTAAGAGCGTGGTAGGACACTGCACCACGTCTATGCCTCTCATCCACGTAGCCGCAGCGAAGCCGGCGAGATCTCCCACCGTGCCCCCCCCGAGCGCCATGATCCAGCAGGAGCGGTCGACGCCGCACTCTGTAAGTGCGGCGTAAAGCCTTTCGAGCTCCTTCAGGGTCTTAGCCTCCTCACCTCTGGGCAGGAGAAAGAGCCCCTTTCTCTCCCCCAAGAGATCGGCGTAGAGGGCCCCCGTCATATAATCGCTCACCAAGAAGGGTGGCACCGACTCCAAGCCCGGCACTATCTCCCTGTAGCGCGGTATGACCCCTCTGCCTACGACGACAGGATAGCTTCTCCCTTCGGTCCTCCCCCAAAGGACGTGGAAATCGGACCCCTCTTCGGGCTCATTGAGACCTAAAGCC
>LGFQ01000033.1 GCA_001508935.1 Synergistales bacterium 54_24 | reverse complement strand
TACAGGATTATTGACTTCAAACGAGACAAAATCGGTGTGCCTGGAAAGGTGGCGGCCATCGAATACGATCCGAACCGTTCCGCCCGAATAGCTCTCGTCCATTACTTGGATGGAGAGAAACGTTACATCTTGGCCCCGACCGGGCTTGCGGTGGGGGATATGATAATGACTGGTTCAGGTGCGGACATAAAACCTGGCAACGCACTGAAGTTGAAGGATATCCCCGTTGGGACTTTTATCCACAACGTTGAGCTGCAACCGGGTCGCGGAGGAGTGCTTGTGCGCGCCGCAGGCGTCTCGGCTCAGCTGATGGCCAAAGAAGGCAAATATGCCCTCTTGCGCATGCCGAGCGGCGAATTGCGAAAGGTGTTGCTGGAGTGTATGGCTACAGTGGGCCAGGTGGGGAACGAAACCCATGAGAACATGATCCATGGAAAGGCCGGTCGCAAGCGCTGGTTGGGAAGGCGGCCCAGAGTCCGAGCCATGGTAATGAACCCCGTTGACCATCCCATGGGAGGCGGCGAGGGGCGAAGCAAATCCAATAAGCATCCGGTTTCTCCATGGGGCACCCCTGCCAAAGGCTATAGAACCCGCAAAGACAAAGCTTCGGACAAGATGATCGTGCGCCGTAGATACGAGAAATAGGAGGATTGACGATGGCTCGTTCCAGGAAAAAGGGGCCCTACGTGGACCCGAAGCTTTTGCGCAAGGTAGAAGAGATGAACGAAAGCGGCAAGAAGAGGGTTATAAAGACCTGGTCGAGGCGGTCTACCATAGTGCCGAGCATGATAGGACACACCATAGCCGTCCACAACGGAAAAACTCACTTGCCGATATACATAACCGAGCATATGGTAGGGCACAAACTGGGCGAGTTCGCTCCTACTCGCCGCTTCGGCGGCCATGCCGGCCAAGAACGCGCTACTCGGGTGAGATAAAAAGGGGAGGATCTTATGGAGGCAAAAGCAGTAGCTAAGGGAGTTCGGGTTTCCCCCTTTAAAGTGAGGCAGACGCTTACGTTGATCAGAGGCAAGGACGTGGGAGAAGCCATGACGGCTTTGCGCTACACCCCCAAGAAGACAGCGCGCATCGTAGAGAAGGTTCTGCGCAGCGCCGTGGCGAATGCGGAGTACAATCACGGCCTCGACGTGGACAAGCTCGTAGTTAAAAAGGCTTTTGCAGATCAGGGGAGTAGCATGCGCCGATGGCGTGCGGTTTCTATGGGAAGAGCTCACCCATATCGCCATAGAACCAGTCATATCACTATAGTGGTGTCTGAACGCTAAAGGGAGGTGTGAAGGTGGGCCAGAAGGTACATCCTGTTGCTTATAGGGTAGGCGTAGTGCGCGATTGGGAGTCGCGCTGGTATAGCGAAGGAAAGTCTTATGCCAAAAACCTCCACAGCGACATCAAGTTGCGGGAGTGGATTAGAAACAGGTGGTCTCGTGCTGGGATTTCGAGGGTGGAAATAGAGCGTATAGGCAACGTCATTAGGTTCACGGTTTGGACGGCTCGTCCTGGGATCGTCATCGGTAAAGGCGGCACGGAGATCCAGAACGTCAGAGAAGAGTTGCACGGCATGACGAACTGCAGGGTGATGATAAACATTCAGGAGATAAAATCCCCTGACATGGAAGCCCAGATCGTGGCTGAGGGAGTGGCCTCGGCAATAGAAAGAAGGGTCTCCTTCCGCCGCGCCATGAAGCAGGCAATATTCAGGGCGATGAAGGCAGGTGCCAAGGGCATAAAGATTCAGTGCTCTGGTCGTTTGGGTGGCGCTGAAATAGCTCGTAAAGAGTGGTATCTCGAGGGGCAACTTCCCCTATCTACGATAAGGGCCGATATCGACTATGGCTTAGCGACAGCTCGCACAATAGCCGGCGCCATTGGCATCAAGGTATGGATATACAAAGGCGACGCCAGCCTTGAAAGGGCGAGCCTCGTCGGTTCTCAGGAGGGTGATAAGACAGATGCTCATGCCCAAGCGAGTTAAATACAGAAAACCGCACCGTCCTCCTCTCAGGGGCATGGCCAGTAGGGGGACTAATGTGGCCTTTGGAGACTATGGCCTTCAGGCCTTGGAGAATGCTTGGCTTACTGCTCGCCAGATAGAGGCGGCCAGGATTGCTATCACTCGTAGGTTGCGCAAGGGCGGAAGGATGTGGATTCGCGTCTTCCCCGACGTGGCCTATACCAAAAAACCTCTTGAAACGCGCATGGGTAAAGGTAAGGGCACGCCCGAACTGTGGGTTGCCCCTGTAAAAAGAGGCCGTGTCCTCTTTGAGGTGGCTGGGATCTCGAAGGAGCTTGTAGAAGAGGCCTTTCGTGCCGCCTCTTGTAAGCTTCCCATAAAGGTTCGGGTCATCTGTCGAGAGGGAATGGGTGGTGAGTGAGGATGAAGGCGGGTGAGCTTCGCGATCTAACGCTGGACGAACTCAGAGAAAAGCATCTTCAATATAAAGAAGAGCTCTTCAATTTGCGCTTCCAGAATGCCATTGGCCAGTTAGGCAATACTGGGAGGATTAAAGAGGTAAAGCGAACTATAGCGAGGATTTTGACGGTCGTGAGGGAAAAAGAATTATCCTCGGATCGCTCGACGGTGAGGAGGTAGCAACGATGGAGGAACATCTGCCCCGCCGTAAGACGCGGGTGGGAGTGGTAGTGAGCGACAAGATGGATAAAACTGTCGTCGTCCGCGTTACGCGCACTGCCGAGCATCCGCTTTACGGCAAACGAGTGGTCAGGCACAAGAGGTATATGGCCCATAACGAAGGGAACAGCTGTCGCGTCGGCGACACAGTGCAGATAGAGGAAACCAGACCTCTCTCCCGCCGCAAAAGGTGGAGAGTAGTTACGGTATTGGCCAAAGCTCAACTTTTGGAAGGCGAAGCCTCCAACGAGGGAGGTAGGAGCGATGATTCAGCTTCAAACGATGCTTAATGTCGCAGACAACTCCGGTGCCAAGAGGATAATGTGTATACAAGTGCTGGGCGGCAGCAAGCGGCGCTGGGGGACGATCGGAGATACGATAGTCGCCTCTGTCAAAGAGGCTGCCCCTAACAGCGACATTTCAAAGGGTGACGTGGTAAAGGCAGTAATAGTTCGTACTAAAAAAGAAGTGCGAAGAAGGGACGGTTCATACGTTCGCTTCGACGACAACGCGGCGGTCTTGATAGACAATCAGGGAAATCCACGGGGGACCCGCATATTTGGCCCGGTGGCGAGGGAGCTCAGGGAAAAGAAGTTCATGCGAATCGTCTCGTTGGCTCCTGAAGTGATATGAGGTGGATTTTGAGATGAGCAAGATGCGGATTAAAAAAGGCGATATGGTGCGCGTAATATCCGGGAAGGATAAGGGCAAGGAAGGAAAGGTCCTTCGCAACATCCCAAGCCGCGGCATGGCGGTTGTGGAAGGCGTAAACATGGTCACAAAACATATGCGCCCGAGCAAGAAGAACCCTCAGGGCGGAATCATCAAGCAAGAATCTCCCATATATGCATGTAAGCTCATGTTCGTTTGTCCGGCCTGTGGCAAGCCGACGCGGGTTAGCAGGGCTTTCATGCAGGATGGCCGTAAAGTCCGCCTGTGCAAGCAGTGTGGGGAGATCGTGGACAAGGTATAGAGGAGGCGTCGATATGGTTTCTCGTTTTTTGCAGAAATATCGCGATGCTGTGCCTCGTGTCATGCAAACGTTCGGCTACAAAAATGTCATGGAAGTGCCTCGCATTGAAAAGGTGGTCATCAACGTCGGCGTGGGGGAGGCAAAGCAGGACATAAAATACCTGGATGCGGCCATGGAAGAGGTTGCCCTCATAACGGGGCAACGCCCTGTCCTTAAGCGCGCGAAGAGATCTGTGGCCAACTTCAAGGTGCGTGCCGGTATGCCAGTAGGGTGCATGGTCACGTTGCGCGGAGCGCGAATGTGGGAGTTTTTGGATCGCCTCGTCACCGTCGCTTTGCCGCGCATAAAGGACTTTCGCGGCGTTTCGAGGCGTAGTTTCGACGGCAGGGGCAATTATAATTTGGGTTTGCGAGAGCAACTCGTTTTCCCGGAGATCGATTATGACAAGGTGTTAAAGGTACGGGGTATGAACATTACGATCGTTACCACCGCTAAAAAAGACGAGGAAGCTCAGGTTCTCCTTGCTGAGCTGGGCTTTCCTTTCAGCCGCTGAGGAAGGTGATGTATAGGTGTCTACAAAGGCGCTCATGGTAAAGGCAACCAGGGAGCCCAAATTTCCAGTGCGGAAGTATAATAGATGCCCAATCTGTGGGAGGCCGCGCTCATTTTTGCGCAAGTTCCAGATGTGCCGTTGTTGTTTCAGAAAGTTGGCGCGTGAGGGTAAGGTCCCTGGCGTGATCAAGGCGAGCTGGTAGCCGAAATTGGGAGGATGGGACGATGTACGTCAATGACCCAATAGCAGATATGCTGACGCGCATCAGGAATGGCAACATTGCGCGTCATGAGTGGGTTGACATTCCATTGAGCAAAATAAAGCTCGAAATTGTCAAGCTCATAAGGCAAGAGGGGTATATACGTAACTTCAAAGTTGTAAACGATCCGCAGAAACCCTACGCTACCATTAGGGTATATCTGAATTACGGCCCTAACAAGGAGCGCGTGATTCAAGGTGTAAAGCGGGCGAGCAAGCCCGGAAGGCGTTTTTACGTCAATAAGAAGGAGCTGCCCAAGGTAATGGGAGGGCTTGGAATTGCGATCATATCCACACCGAGTGGGCTAATGACCGATGCCGAGGCTAGGCGCAAAGGCTTGGGTGGGGAGGTCGTTTGCTATGTATGGTGAGGAGGAAAGGCCATGTCGCGCATAGGGAGAAAACCCATTCCCATCCCTAAGGGCGTGAACGCCGTTGTGGAGGGCAAAAGGGTAAAAGTGAAGGGGCCCAAGGGCGAGCTCTCTCTCGAGCTGTGGCCGGACATCGAAGCGCAGGTGAAAGACGGCCAGATCTATGTCCACAGGCACAGCGATGATAAAAAGGCGAGGGCCCTCCACGGTCTCGCGAGGGCGCTTTTATCCAACATGGCAACAGGCGTGGCTCAAGGATTTGAGAGGCAGCTCGAGATAGTTGGCATAGGATATCGCGCTCAAGTCCAGGGCAGCAAACTCGTATTGAACTTGGGATATTCGAAGCCGGTTGAATTTGAGGCCCCAAAGGGCGTGGAGCTGGCCACTGACGGCCCGGCTAAGATCATAGTGCGAGGCATTGACAAGCAACAGGTTGGCCAAGTAGCAGCTGTAATCAGAGGTTTTCGCCCTCCAGAGCCATATAAGGGCAAGGGCATTCGTTATGCGGGCGAGCAAGTGGTTCGCAAGGCTGGGAAGACCAGCGCTGCGAAGTGAGGGGGTAGGGACCATTGACCAGCAAGGATAGCCGCAACATAGGGCGGCAGCTACGACATCGTCGCCTGAGAAAGAAAGTTTCGGGCACCGCGGAGCGTCCGCGATTGGCGGTATTCCGGAGCCTCCATTATATTTACGCCCAGTTGATAGACGACGAACAGGGACATACAATTGCAGCTGCCTCTACGCTCGAGAAGGCATTGAGGGAGAGCATGGCTTCCAAGAAAGACACAGAGGCTGCTAAGGCTGTTGGTAGACTTATCGCTGAGCGCGCGTCTGCAAAAGGGATAAGCGCAGTAGTCTTCGACCGTGGTGGTCACATTTATCACGGCAGGATAAAAGCGCTGGCCGATGCAGCTCGTGACGCCGGATTAAAGTTTTAGGAGGAGGATGGCCTTCGTGGTGACAAAGCGGGATGTAATGGAAAAAGAGACGATGAAGGAACGAGTCGTGGCCATCAGCCGCGTCAGCAAGGTGGTCAAGGGAGGCAAAAGATTCAAATTCAGCGTCCTCGTCGTCGTCGGGGATGAGGAGCGATATGTGGGCGTCGGCTTGGGCAAGGCTCGGGAAATACCAGAGGCAGTGCGAAAGGGCATAGAAAAGGCCAAGAAAGACCTTGTGGAATTGAAACAAGTCGGCACCACTATACCTCATCCCATAGTTGGCAATTTTGGTGCCGCTTCGGTTTTGCTGAGGCCGGCAGCGCCAGGAACGGGCGTCATCGCCAGCGCTGTGGTAAGGGCGATCATGGAACTCGGAGGGGTTAAAGATGTCCTTACCAAGGTTATAGGCAGGACGTCCAACCCCATCAATGTGGCATACGCTACATTAGAGGCCTTAAAGTCTCTCCGGTCCCCAGAAGAGTTGTTGAAGCTCAGGGGCAAGGAGAGGGAACACGCTAAGTGAGGAGGGCGCGGGACGATGGGAAAGCTTCGCATCACCTGGAAACGCAGCGCCATAGGTTATCCGGAGCGCCAAGCCAGGACCATAAGGGCATTGGGCTTGCGGCGCCTCAATCACACGGTAGAGCATGATGACACGCCTCAGGTGCGCGGTATGATCAAGGCGGTAGAGCACCTCGTGGAGTGGTCGGCGGTTCAAGAAGGGAGGAAATAGCTGATGCATATTGGTGATTTGAAACCAGCCCCTGGTTCCAAGCGAAAACCCAAACGCCTGGGGTGCGGCATCGGCAGCGGGCACGGAAAGACCTGTGGGAAGGGCCACAAGGGTGAAAACGCAAGGGCCGGTACTGGCAAATTGCCGGTTGGCTTTGAAGGTGGACAAATGCCCTTGCACAGGCGGATCCCTAAGAGGGGCTTTAACAACGCGCGCTTTGCTAAGGTGTATCAGGTCGTAAACGTCGGGAGGCTCGATGAGCGTTTCGAGGACGAGGGCGTTGTCGGACCGGCGGAGCTATTCGCTGCCGGCCTCATTAAAGATCTTTCCACGCCAGTAAAGATCTTAGGGGACGGAGAGCTTGCGAAACCCCTGGTCGTGCGCGCCAACCTTTTCAGCACGAAGGCGAAGGAGAGAATTGAAGCCGCGGGTGGGAAGGCCGAGGTGATTTAGAGGATGCTCGATTCCTTTAGGGATGCCTTTAAGCTGCCCGACTTGAAGAGAAGGATCCTTTTTACAATAGGAGTGCTCTTCGTCTTCAGGTTGGGAGCCCATATCCCAACTCCCGGCATTGACGCCGCGGCCATGGCCGGCCTCTTTCAAGAGGGAGGCATACTGAGTTTTTTTGATCTCTTCGCAGGCGGTGCCTTGCGCCGCTTCAGCGTATTTGCCTTAGGCGTAGCGCCGTACATAAATGCGAGCATCGTCATGCAGCTTTTGACCGTGGTGATACCTGCCCTGGAGCGCTTACAGAAGGAGGGCGAAGAGGGGCGGCGTAAGATCACCCAGTACACCAGGGTGAGCACGATCTTTTTTGCGGCTGTTCAGGCAGCGGGTATGGCTTTCTGGTTACGTGGCCTCGGCGTTTTTCCGAGCGGCGCGCTCAACATGGGGGTAGTGGTTATTACCCTCATAACCGGTTGTATGACCGTCATGTGGCTGGGCGAGATGATATCGGATCATGGCATCGGCAATGGCATCTCTCTGCTGATATTCGCAGGGATAGTTGCTCGTTTGCCCGAGGCCGTCATCAGGACTTGGTCGATGCTGAGGGTGGGAGAAATGAACGCTTTGACTTTGTTAGTGGCCCTGGTGATCATCATCCTCGTCGTGGCAGGCTGTATAGTCCTTCAAGAGGGACAGCGCCGCTTGCCGGTACAGTATGCCAAGCGCGTGGTAGGGAATCGCGTTTATGGAGGTCAGAGCACGTTTATACCGCTGCGGGTTAACCAGGCAGGCGTAATACCTATAATATTTGCCTCCTCGGTTCTGCTCTTTCCTTCTACTATCGCCCGATTCTTCTCGGGCGACGCCGCCATGTTTATACAAAGGCTACTCTCTCCGAACAGCGTCCTTTACATGGTCCTTTATGCAGCCCTGATCGTATTCTTCACGTATTTCTACACGGCAGTCGTATTTAATCCTGCGGACGTGGCGAACAACATGAAGAAATATGGCGGTTTCATTTTGGGGATTCGGCCTGGTCGGCCTACGGCCGAATACATCGAGAAAGTCCTCTCCAGGATAACATTGGGAGGGGCGATATTTTTGGCTGCCATAGCGCTCATTCCTACGTTAATGACGAGCCTTATGGGGATAACGACGTTTTACTTCGGCGGCACCGCCGTGCTCATCGTTGTAGGCGTGGCTCTCGATACGGTTCATCAGATCGAAGCTCAGCTTTTAGTCCGCCATTACGAGGGCATACTAAAGCGCAGGGAGCGCACTGGCGGTTTACTGCGTCTGTAGTGCTGTAAAAAACACCGTAGCGGCGTAAATAGAACGAGGTGTAAAATGCATCTGATATTCTTAGGTCCCCCAGGGGCCGGCAAGGGTACAATAGCGGCCGAGATCAAAGAGGCATATGGAATAGCTCATATCTCGACGGGTGATATTTTAAGGGAGAACGTAAAGCAAGGAACGCCGTTGGGCAAACTGGCTGAGCGTTATATGCAAGCCGGCGACCTTGTTCCGGATGACATCATCGTGGAGATGGTAGAAAATCGCCTGCAAGAACCGGACTGTAGCGAAGGTTTTATACTCGACGGTTTCCCGAGGACGTTGCCTCAGGCTGAGGCACTGGATCGCATTCTGGAAAAGTTAAAGACAAAGGTGGATGCTGTCATTCTCCTGGAAGTGGATGACGAGACTATAGTAAAAAGGCTCTCTGGCCGGCGCGTATGCCCTAAGTGCGGCGCCATCTATAATGTTTCGTTCAATCCTCCGAAGGCAGATTCGTTGTGTGACCATTGCGGAGAGAGGGTAATACAACGAAACGACGACAAAGAAGAAGTGGTGAGACAGCGACTGGCGGTCTACAGGGAACGAACGGCTCCGCTCATTGACTATTATTTGCGAAAAGGGATCCTTAAAAAAGTGGAAGCCGCCCGTGGAAGCGATGAAGTAGTAGCCGCGATCGAGGAAAGTTTGGCTGGAGGTTGTCATGGTCACGCTTAAGAAGGATTGGGAGATAGAGATAATGCGCCAGGCCGGGCGAATTGTGGCCTCGGTTTTGGAGTTGTTAAGAGAGCGCATACAGCCTGGAATCGATACGGCAAGCCTGGATGAGGCGGCGAGTGAGCTCATTGAACGCAGCGGAGGCGTTCCGGCCTTTAAGGGTTACACGATGCCCGGTTGTCCAATTCCTTTTCCGGGCGCTTTGTGCATCTCTATAAATGAGGAAGTTGTTCACGGCATCCCCTCGCACGAGCGCTTGCTGAGAGAGGGCGATATCGTAAGCGTCGACGTGGGCGTCCTGTATAAAGGGTATTATGGCGATGCGGCCTGTACATATCCCGCAGGGAAGCTTTCGCCGAGGAAAGAGGCATTGCTTAAGGTTACCTTGGAGTCACTGCATAGAGCCATTGCGGCCGCTCAAGAGGGCAAGACATTGGGCGACGTCGGTCATGCTATCGAATCGTATGTGATCTCTCAAGGGTTTTCCCTCGTTCGTAACTATTGCGGGCATGGCATAGGTCGCAAGCTCCACGAGCCGCCTCAGGTGCCGAACTACGGCCGTCCTGGGAGCGGCGTGACGTTGAAAAAAGGCATGACGATAGCTATAGAGCCCATGGTACTTTCAGGGGGCGAAGACGTCGTTACGTTATCCGATCGTTGGACCGTGGTGACGGCCGATGGGGCCGATGCCGCTCATTTTGAGCACACTGTGTTGGTGACCGATGGCGAAGCGGAAATCCTTACCCCTTGGGAGTGATCCACCCTATCCGTTTGAAGTGGGACAAATAGTATACTCTATCAAGGGCAAAGATGCAGGCGCCTGGTATCTCGTGGCCGGTTACCTGAGCGAGGAGGGACGACTGATCCTTCTCGGAGTTCATAGAGGTGACTTGGTCTTCAAAAAGAAGAACCCCAAGCACATTCAGTGGACTCACTCGGTCGTTTCAGAGGTGGCTAGTAGGTTGAAGGGAGGCAGCATTATCGATCCTGGGTGGTTGATAGAGCGCGTGTCTGCTGCCGGATACGAAATTGAAGGAGGATCAAGGAGGATGAAGCAGTCGCATGACCAAAGATGAGGTGATAGAAGTGCGCGGCAAGGTATTGGAGCCGTTGCCCAGCGCGATGTTCCGTGTAGAATTGCAAAATGGCCATCGCATATTGGCGCATGTCTCCGGTAAGATGCGCATGCACTTCATTCGCATATTGCCAGGGGATGAGGTGTTGGTGCAGCTCTCACCTTACGATTTGAGCAGGGGTCGCATCGTGTACAGGTATAAATAAAAAAATAAACACCTCGAGGTCATAGCTGCTTAAAAGTTTTTCAGAAGGGAAGTGAACGTGATGAAGGTCAGACCTTCCGTAAAGCCGATATGTGAATATTGTCGTATCATTAAACGTCACGGGGTTGTGCGGGTTATCTGCAGCAAGAACCCGCGCCACAAACAGCGTCAAGGTGCGAGGAGGTAAAAAGATATGGCACGCATTGCAGGTGTGGATTTGCCCCGCGAAAAGCGGATAGAGATTGCTCTTACATATATTTACGGTATAGGATTACCCTCTGCCCGCAAGATACTTGCAAGCACAGGAGTGAGCCCCGATACGCGCGTAAAGGATCTCACGGAAGACGAGATCCAGAAGTTGCAATCGGAGATAGAACGCAATTACCGCGTGGAGGGCGATCTGAGGCGCGAGGTGGCTAGCAATATCAAGCGCCTCATGGATATAGGCTGCTACAGAGGGACCAGGCACAGGTTGGGACTTCCCGTGCGAGGGCAGAGAACGCGGACGAATGCCAGGACCCGCAAGGGGCCGGGTCGTACTGTGGCCGGCAAGAGGAAGGCCACCGCTAAGAAATAAGCGAATCGAACTTGCAGGAGGTTGAGCCGAGTTGGCGAAAAGCAAACAACGCAGGGGGAAAAGAAAAGAAAAGAAGAACGTGAGTTACGGTGTAGCTCACATTTACTCCACGTTCAATAACACTATAGTTACTATAACCGATAAGGGAGGAAACGTCCTGGCGTGGGCATCTGGCGGCAACGTCGGCTTCAAGGGCACTCGAAAGTCTACGCCCTATGCCGCTCAATTGACCGCTCAGCAGGCGGCCAAACAAGCCCAGGGCCACGGCGTTCAGCAGGTCGATGTGCTCGTTAAGGGACCTGGACCCGGGCGCGAGTCGGCCATTCGCAGCCTTCAGACCATCGGCCTTCAGGTTAATACGATCAGGGACGTCACGCCCGTTCCTCACAATGGTTGCCGCCCGCCAAAGCGGCGCCGCGTTTAACGTAACCTACAAAGGAGGTAGTGAAGCAGAATGAGCAGATATACGGGTCCCCTTTGTAGGCTTTGCCGTGCTGAAGGGACCAAGTTATTCCTAAAGGGCGATCGTTGTTACAGCGAAAAGTGCGCCGTAGGCCGCAGGAACCGTCGTCCTGGCCAGCATGGCTCCCGTAGGTCAAAGGAGACCGAATATGGGGTACGCCTGAGAGAGAAACAGAAGATGCGCCGTATATATGGGATGCACGAGGCCGCCTTCCGTCGCTTTTATGCGATGGCCACCAGGATGCCTGGACAAACTGGACACGCCTTATTCCAGCTTCTGGAGAGAAGGTTGGACAATGTGGTCTTTCGGTTGGGTTTCGCCTCGAGCAGGAGTCAGGCGCGTCAGCTCGTTCGTCACGGCCACATTACCCTGAACGGCAGAAGGGCGAATATACCGAGCGCCTTAGTCAGGTCGGGCGACATCGTGGCCATCGCTGAGAAAAGCCGCGATATTGCATGGGTGCGCGACAACTTGGAGGTTGCGCGCACGAGGGGTGTGCCGGCTTGGCTTGAGCTCAATGCCGATAGGGCGGAAGGCAGGGTCTTGAGCCTTCCCACGAGAGAGCAAATAGACGTGCTTGTGAACGAGCAACTGGTCGTGGAGTTTTACGCCAGATAGGAGGTATGGGGTTGGAGCATATTCAGCCCGAGATTCGCGCTGTGGATCTCGCCGAGCGGTATGGGAAGATAGTTGTAGAGCCTCTGATGCGCGGTTATGGGACCACTTTGGGCAATGCCCTGCGCCGTGTGCTTCTTTCCTCTATAGAGGGAGCGGCAATCATGGCGGTGCGCATTGAGGGGGTTGTTCATGAATTTTCGGTAATTCCTGGGGTAAGAGAGGATATGATTGAGCTTTCGCTCAATCTCAAACGTGTGCCCCTTAAAAGCCATAGCGCCGAAGTGCGCCAATTGCGACTGGAAGTCGAAGGGCCCGAGCGCGTCACAGCTGCCCACATCTTTCCAGATAGCGAGGTAGAGTTTGTAGATCCAGATGCGTATATTTGCACTTTGGCGGAGGGGGCATCGCTCGCGATGGACCTTTATGTGGGGCGGGGGGTAGGGTATGTCACCTCTGACCGTCCGCGTCCCCAATATTTGCCGGCCGATGCCCTTTTGATCGATGCCATCTTCTCTCCAATTTTGCGCGTAAGTTACGAGGTGCAAGATGCGAGGGTGGGGCAGAGGACCGACTACGATAGACTTGTGTTGGAAGTGTGGACAAACGGGGCAGTCCAGCCTGACAATGCTATTGTGGAAGCAGCCAAGATTTTGCAGGGCTATTTTGCTAAGTTTTCAGACCGATTGAGCAAAACGATAGAAGAGCGCACTTTACAGCATGAAGAAAGCAAGGTCGAATCCAAGGCGCTCGCACCTTCTTATGGGGCTGAACTGCTCTCTCGCCCTATAAAAGACATCGGGCTTTCGACGCGAAGCGAGAATTGCCTGCTGCGGGGCAACATTCGAACGATCGGCGAGTTGCTCAACTGCACGAAGAGCGATTTGCTCAAGATACGCAACTTGGGCAAAATGGCCCTGAAGGAGATAGAAGAGCAGCTGGCCAAGCATGGATTGGCGTTACGAGATGAAGGCAACGAGGACAATGAGAAAAAGGGGGATTAATTAGCCATGAGACATAGAGTTGACGTGCGCAAGCTCGGGCGCCCAGGGGGCCACAGGCGTTCCATGATGAAAAATCTTGCCATAAGCCTCGTGATGGAGGAACGCATCGTCACTACAGTGACCAGAGCTAAGGAACTGCGCCGTCTCGTTGAAAGGCTGATCACTAGAGCCAAGAGAGGGGGCTTGCATGATCGCCGCATCGTAGCAGCGCGCCTTAATAATAAAGAGGCTACGAAGAAACTCTTCGATGAGCTTGCGCCGAGATATGCCACCAGACCGGGCGGTTATACCAGGATTGTCAAGGCCGGCAATAGACCGAGTGATGGGGCTCCAACCGCAGTGATAGAGCTCGTCCAATAACCTAACATCATGGCAAAAGAGGCAATATGCGCCTTAAAGGGAGTGTCTTTTGCCTACCCCGGCACATCCCATTTCGCTCTATCGAACATCGACCTGGAGATATACAGGGGAGAACGGGTGGCGATAGTAGGGGAAAACGGATCGGGCAAATCCTCCTTAGCCAAGCATCTAAACGCCCTGCTTCAGCCGACGCAGGGCGTTTGTCTTATATGCGGCTGGGATACACGAGACCCTGAGCGTCTCTTCGACATACGGCGAACGGTGGCCATGGTTTTTCAAAACCCGGATAATCAGATAGTAGCAGCTGTGGTGGAAGAGGATGTAGCATTCGGGCCGGAAAACTTGGGGTTGCCTCCTGAGGAGATAAGCGAGAGGGTGGATTGGGCTCTCGATGTGACAGGATTGAGCGAATTGCGCCGACGTCCCACTTATGCCCTTTCAGGCGGGCAAAAGCAACGCTTAGCCGTAGCCGGCGCGCTGGCCATGAATCCCGAGGTCTTGGTTTTGGATGAAGCTACCTCCATGCTCGATCCCTCCGGCAGAGAAGAACTCTTGGCCCTCTTTTCTACTCTTCATAATCGAGGGATGACGCTGGTGCAGATAACTCACAGGACGGAGGAGATCTTGGATTGCGACAGGGTTTTGATATTGAGAGGAGGATGCCTGGTTTGGAGCGGGGTCCCCATTGAGCTATTTATGGAGCCTGATCGTCTCTTCGAATGGGGTTTAGACGTGCCCGATGTGGTGCTCTTTTGGTATAAG
>LGFQ01000140.1 GCA_001508935.1 Synergistales bacterium 54_24 | reverse complement strand
GTGGAGGATAATGAAGCAGGTTCATACGAAAGGAGAAGGAAGGGCTTTTTGCCCTTCGGCCTGGTATTTGCTCTGTTGGCATTTTTGACTTATAGCGTAACGCAACCGCTCTTGCGCCCGATAGCATGGTCTGTGTTGCTTACCTTCTTCGTCCGCCCCTTTTATGTCTTCCTTTATGAGCGTTTTTTCCGTGGGCGCTGGAAGGGCGTAGCCGCGGCCATTACGACTGTTTTGGTGATAGTGGTCATCGTCGTGCCGGTGGTGATTATAGGATTGCTCCTCGTAAGAGAGGGAATAAACGTCATCAGTGCCCTCCCGGGCGTCGTAACCAAATTGGGAGAGATCGACCTTTCTTTCGTCCTGGATCGTCTGCCGCCGCAGGTTGCCGAAGCCGTTAGACCTTATCTTGTAGATTTGAGTTATCTTAATGATATGCTGCTCAGGGCTGCCCGTTGGGTAGCCACATGGTTGGCCAGCACCTCGAGGGATGTGATGGGCAACGTCTTCCGCCTCTTCTATCAGTTGTTTGCGCTGACGATCGTGTCGTTTTACATACTGCGCGACGGGCACCTCATCTTGAAGTATGTAGACGATATACTGCCGTTGCCAAAAAACGAGCGCGAAGCCATCTTTGAGCGCGGCAGAGCCATGCTCTCCGCTGTGCTTTACGGGGTGACCTTGACTGCGGGCATTCAGGCTACTTTGGGTGGCCTGGGTTGGTGGTATGTTGGCCTGCCTTCACCGCTGTTGTTCGGCGGCGTGATGTTCGTGACGGCCATGATACCCTTTATCGGCACCCCGATGGTGCTGCTCCCCGGGGCTTTATACCTCTTCCTGGTAGGCCAGTGGAGCCAGGCCATAATGCTGGCCGCGTGGTCTTTGTTAGTGGTGAGCACCGTCGATAATTTCATACGCCCATACTTCATCTCAGAAGGGAGCAAGGTCCACATGTTAGTTGCCTTCATCGGGGGAGTAGGAGGGTTGGCAGCGTGGGGCTTTCTTGGGCTTTTCCTCGGCCCCTTCATCGTCACCTTGTTCGTGTTTTTCCTGGACAGCTACAGGCGCGTATGGCATGCCATGCGCGGCGCTTGATCGCTTGGGGGTGTCTTCTTCATGCCATTTGCTGTGGCGGTGTGCGGTTTTAAGGATAGCGGCAAATCGACGCTTTGTTACAAGCTGTTGGAGGGCTTGCGTTCAAAGGGCCTCCGCGTGGCTTACGTTAAGCGCACTCAGGAGGAGGTTTTGTCTCCCGCTGACACGGACAGCGGCGATGGCGTCGCCTTGGGATTTGAGACGCTGCTTTGGGGGCGCGATGGCGTCAGATGCGAGGCGAAGGGCGCCGCTTTCGATATTTCCTTCTTGACGGTTCGCTTTTTCCCTGAAGCGGATTTTATCCTCGTGGAAGGAGGTAAAGAGCTATCTTTGCCGAAAATTTGG
Organism: Synergistales bacterium 54_24; assembly: GCA_001508935.1. Lineage (GTDB taxonomy): Bacteria > Synergistota > Synergistia > Synergistales > Thermosynergistaceae > Thermosynergistes. The sequence goes on along the minus strand of LGFQ01000140.1, from coordinate 999 downwards.
GTGGGACCTCCCGATTTTTCACCGCCTGGAGTGAAGGGAATATTGGCTTACTATCGTAGCGAGTCTTCGTCAGAAGGCGCTCTCTCTTTTCGCCGCGGCGAAGAAGAGGCGATGATTGAGTGGCTATACAGTTTACAGCAGCAAAGGACATCGGCCCCGTTGAGGTTGTATCTGGACCACAAGGAACTGTCCCTGAAAGACTTCGTGGCCGACATGATCGCTGGGGGATTGAGGGGGATGATAATGGCGCTCAAAGGTGGCGAGGCCGTCAAGCGCGGCGCCCTCGTATATCTGCGCGGCGACGAAAGGGAGGGAGAACGATAGAAAATTATATAAAAAAGCAAGATTTATACTATAATTAACCTCGTCTTTGCTCTTACGACACTTCGCGATATCTGGAGGAGGGGGTTTTCGACAAATGGACGGACATGTGTTGTGGTTGACTGGCGGCGCCGGTGCTTTGGCGCTCATCTTCGCCGTTCTGGCGGTGAGGCGCATTGGTGTTATGGAAGTGAAGATCGAGAGGGTCAAGGAGCTCTCCGAGATCATTCACAGGGGTGCCATGACGTTTTTATATCGAGAGTACAAGGCTCTCGTTCCCTTCGTATTGCTCGTGGGAGCGCTGTTGGCTTGGAAGGCCTCCTTCCCTCTCGCCGTCTCTTTCGTTTTCGGCGCCTTTTGCAGCGCTTTGGCTGGTTTCTTGGGGATGCGCGTTGCGACAAGGGCCAATGGCAAGACGGCTTACGCGGCGACCGCTGGCATGAACCAAGCCCTGCGAGTGGCCTTTACCGGCGGTGTGGTAATGGGGATGTTCGTCGTAGGGATAGGAGTTTTGGGCGTAGTGTTAGTTTATCGGCTTTATGGTGACCCGAGTGTAATCACAGGTTTCGGCTTCGGCGCAAGTTCTATCGCGTTGTTCGCCCGCGTCGGTGGCGGCATTTACACGAAGGCTGCGGATGTGGGAGCTGACCTGGTGGGCAAGGTGGAGGCAGGCATTCC
>LGFQ01000032.1 GCA_001508935.1 Synergistales bacterium 54_24 | reverse complement strand
TATACGCTCTCATAGCTGTGGGGTATTCCTTGGTATATTCCATACTCTTATTTTCGAACTTCGCCCACGGAGGCTTCCTCGTCATAGGCGGATATATCTGCTACTACGCATTGAGGAGCTTGGGAAACAACATATGGATCGCCGGGGGCCTTTCCCTCCTCGGAGCCGGCCTTTCCGCCGTTTTGACCGAGAGGATAGCCTACAAGCCGATCAGAGAGCGAACGAACATCACCTTATATCTCCTGATAGCGTCGTTGGGCATGAGCATCGTCATAGAAAATATCTTCGTCATCGTGGCTGGCGGGCGTTTCAGGGCGCTTCCGCCCGTGATACCAACCGATCCAGTCCACCTCTTCGGCCTTACCACCACGAGCGCTTTCGATCTGCTCTCCCTCGTCGTAGCTGTGATCTTCCTCGCTGCGCTTCAGCTTTTCATCGTAAAGAGCAAGTGGGGGCTCGCTATAAGGGCCGCCGCCTTCGATCTCAAAACAGCCGGGCTTATGGGAATAAATGTGAGCATGCTCATATCCATCGTCTTTTTCGTGGCGGGCATGTTGGCCGCCGTGGGAGGCATATTCCTCTCCGTCCGCTACACGCTGTATCCGCAGTTAGGAGCGATCACGATAAAGGCTTTCGTCGCTGCCGTAGTCGGCGGACTCGGATCTCTCCCTGGAGCGGTGATAGGGAGCCTCATACTGGGCCTCGCAGAGATGCTGACTGCCGGCTTCATATCGAGCCAGCTGCGCGATCTGGTGGTCTTTTCCCTCTTGGTCATAACGCTTCTCGTCAAACCCACCGGGCTGCTCGGGAAAAAGCCGCTGGAAAAGGTTTAAAAGGAGAAGAACATTGGGCTATCTCAGCGGAATAATAATACTTTTGTGTATAAATGCCATAGCGGCGATGGGCGTATCGCTGCTCACAGGATTTACCGGGGTGTTCACGCTGGGGCATGCGGCTTATATGGCCCTCGGAGCCTACGCCGCCGGTATATTGACCGTCCAGCACGGCGTTCACTGGTTTCTGGCCGTCATGGCCGGAGGATTCCTGTCCATGATTGTGGCATATCTAATAGGCATCCCGACCCTTAAACTCATGGGAGATTATTACGCCATCGCCTCCATAGGCCTCGTCGAATCGATCAGGCTCATCCTGGAAAACTGGCAGTCGGTGACGCGCGGCGCCAGGGGTTATCCGGGTATAGATGGGTTCACCACTCTTCCCATGGCATTGGCCTTCTTCGTCGTCATGGCCGTAGCGATGGTAAACCTCATCAATAGCCGCTACGGCAGGGCCTTCAAAGCGTGTCGCGACGATTATCTCGCGGCCTCGCTCTTAGGGTATGACGCAGCCCATTACAGGGTTTTGAGCCTCGCAGTATCGGGGTTTTACTGCGGCATCGCCGGGGCGCTGTTAGCTGGGTTTATGACGTTTATCCAGCCCGTGATGTTCGATATGACGAAATCCACTGAGCTCACCTCTGTGGTCGTCTTTGGCGGGCTGGGATCGCTCAGCGGCACGCTTCTGGCCTCTGTAGTGATCACTCTCGTGACCGAACTGTTTCGCCCTATATCACAATATCGCATGCTCATATACGGAGGAGTCCTTGTAGCGACCATGGTCTTAAGGCCCGAAGGGATCATGGGCTCCAGAGAGATATGGGGGCTCTTCAAAAAGACCTCATCCCTGCGCTCCAAAACCCAAAGAGGTGGCGTCGATGGCGCTCCTTGAACTTGTGGATGTGAGCAAGTCCTTCGGCGGGGTAAAGGCGGTAGACCGCTTTTCGCTCACCGTAGAAAAGGGCGAACTGGTGGGACTAATAGGACCGAACGGCGCCGGAAAGACCACCGTGTTCAACATCATAACGGGGCTTTACCCATCAGAAGGCGGACAAATCCTCTTTCAAGGAGAAGACATAGCGCCGCTAAAACCGCACGAGATAGTGCCGAAAGGCATAGCTCGCACCTTTCAAAACCTGCGGCTCTTCGCGAGGTCCTCAGCCTTAGAAAACGTCATGACGGCCTACCGAAAGGGCGTCTACTCTTTCGTGGAAGCTCTATGCCATATGGGCAAGTGGAAGAAGACCGAAGAAGAGGCAAAAGCGCGCAGCATGGAGCTCCTCGATCTCGTGGGCATAGCAGATAGAGCGGACCAAGCCGCAGGGACACTTCCCTACGGCCACCAGAGAAGGGTCGAGATAGCGCGAGCGCTCGCATTAGAGCCCGAGCTTCTACTGTTGGACGAGCCCGCCGCGGGGATGAACGCGGAAGAGGTGGAAGGGCTGAATGCCACGATAAAGAGGATCACCGCAGAATTAGGTATAACTATCGTAGTAATCGAGCATCATATGGAGCTCGTCATGGAGATATGCCCTCGCATCGTATGCATGAACTTCGGGGCGAAGATAGCGGAAGGATCTCCGCAAGAGATCCAAAACCATCCAGGGGTGCTCGCCGCTTACTTGGGAGAGGAGGTTTAATATGACGAGCTCGCCGCGGCCCATTCTGTCTGTACGAGATCTCTCCGTAAGCTACGGCGCCATCAAAGCCCTCCACGGAGTTTCTATGGACGTTTATGAAGGGGAAATAACCTGTGTCATCGGAGCCAACGGCGCCGGCAAATCCACGCTCCTCAACGCCGTAATGGGGATGGTCCGTCCGGAATCGGGCGAGATATCCTTAGAGGGCAAACCATTGGCGAGAAAAAGCCACCAGGTTGTGGCTCAGGGGGTATCCTTGGTGCCCGAAGGACGCAAGATCTTCGCCCCCTTGACGGTTGACGAAAACTTGACGATAGGGGCCTTCCCAAGGAAAGACAAACTCCAGGTCAAAAAGGACCTGGAGTGGGTATATACGCTCTTTCCCCGCTTGAAAGAAAGGAAAGGCCAATATGCCGGCACGCTCTCCGGAGGAGAACAGCAGATGCTTTCCATAGGAAGGGCTCTGATGTCGCGCCCAAGGGTGCTGCTCTTGGACGAGCCTTCGTTGGGACTCGCCCCTATCCTGATCAAGGAAATCTTCAAAGAGCTTGCGCGCATCAACCGCGAAGGCGTTACCGTCCTGCTCGTGGAACAGAACGCAAGGCAAGCCCTTATGCTATCTCACAGGGGATACGTGCTGCAAACTGGCCGCATCGTAATGTACGGCCCTTCAGCAGATCTGCTCTCGAACCCTGACGTAAAAGCGGCATACCTCGGCAAGCTCAAGATTTAAACAAGGCAAATTGAGCCTTTTATTTTTGCGTGGCAGACTGCTTCTTGAGCTCCTGTATTACGTCGTTCGTTATGTCCATGCCGCCGAAGAAGACCTGGGTTTTGTCCAGCACTATCGTCAAACCCTTCGCCTTGGCAACGGTGCGGATGGCGAGGTCTATGTCTTTAAACAGCGGCTGCATCAGCTTTTGTTCCTCAACAGCTGATTCTTGACGCTTCGTGCGGTAAATCTTGGCCTGCTCGTCCTTGTCAGATGTGGCATCTATGGCCATCTTGGCTTCATTTTGCTTTTTTTGGACCACCTGCTGGATCTGCTTTTGCGTATCTTGAAATTTTGGGTGATTGAGGAGCACCTGCTGAGGATCGAGAACCCCTATCTTCTCTTCAGCGAAAGCCGCACCCCCGATCAAGGCCAAAGCACAAGCCACAAGCACCGAAAACAGGATACTTTTGCGCAAAACCATCACACATACCTCCCACAATACAGATCATGCCGCTTGAATTATTACTGTAGCTCAAGAGAGCCGCACAGTCCATAGGTATAATTGCTTAACGAGGGGTTGAGGTTTAACCTCCGGACTCCTTGTAAATATAAGGCAACGATCCCGCAAAGAAAAGGGGGCAATGCCATGAGGGTCAAGCTCTACGCCACGCTGCGCAAGGCGGCGCAACGCAAGGAAGTAGAAATTACCCTGTCGGAAACCACCGCGAGAGGGCTTTTAAAACGCCTGATCGACCTGTACGACGCAGAATTCGAAGGGCTATTGACAAATGAGGGGGGAGAACTGGCCAAAGGGGTGATATTCTTGGTAAACGGGCGGAACATACTGCACCTTCAAGGGCTTGAGACGCCCTTAAAAGAAGAAGACGCGATAGAGCTCTTTCCGCCTGTCGCAGGTGGTTAATGTGGTTAATATGGAAATCGATTGGAGGTAGCGCTTTGGAATACGCATTCAGCACGCCGCGCACGCTTTTGCGAGGGCTCGAAAGGGAAGACTGCGCGATCATGGCCGATTTCTACAACAACAGAGAGCTCTTGGAGGGCTTTCTCTTCCCCCACGAGCCGGTGTTTCCGGCCACCAAAGCCGAGGTCGAAGGATTGGTGGACTACTTCAAACAGGGGAATTGGTTTGCTCTTTGCGTGGAGCATCGAGAGACGCACAAACCCATAGGCTTTGCCGCTATAAAACCCTACATGGTAAACAGGGTGAGCTTCATATCTATATGCCTATCGCCGGAGTTCTGGGGTCATGGCTACGGCACGGAGGTCATGAACACGCTCTTAGAGATATCGTTTGATTATTTCAACATGAGAAAGGCTTGCCTCTGCGTCTGCAGTTTCAACGAGAGGGCGATAAGGAGCTACGAGAAGGTTGGATTTGAAGTCGAAGGCAGGCTCAGGGAAGTCGTATACAGGAACGGGCGATACTTCGATCTCGTTTGGATGGGGCTGACCAAAAACGATCACAGAAATACCGCCGCAAGCGCCTGATTTCGGCCTCCGCCACGTCGCTCCACAGGAACGACAAAAGGCAACCCCTAGGACGGGTTGCCTTTTAACCCCTAAGTCTTTCAAAAAAAGTCAATACCCTCGGCTTTTGAGCTCCCTCTCGTACTTCTCCTTCAGCTCTTTATATGTCTCCTCGCTGATTCGGCCCGAAAGCAGCGCCTCTTCCAAGGCATCGAGCCTCTTCTTTAGCTCTTTCTCTCTGCTTGAGGCGGTGCTCGAGATGTCGCTGCCTCCCTGCGGAGTTCGAGTCAAAGGGGGAGGGGGATAAGGGGCGCTCGTGGGAAAATATTTCCTCCAAAAAAGCGAGTTCAAAAGCCACCACAAGCCCACACCCAAGAGCACCATTACGATAGCAGCGAACAGCATGCCGGGGAAAAACATCATGGACATACCCCATCCGAAGTGCCATCCGTAACCGTCATTGTAATAAACACCTCCCGGACCGGAGCGCACAAAAAGAAAAGCCCTCACGGCCCACATCACTACGACCGCCACCGCCAAGACCATCATCACGTTTACAAACCATCGGGGCATCCTCGGGCCCCAGGGGTCCAAGCTCATACCTATCCTTCCACCTACACTATACGGCAAGACTGAGATCTTACGCTTGATATTATACATCGCCCACCATTCCCGAAGACGGGTGCCCTGTCGGCCTGCGTATCCCTCGGCCAACCGCATCTGGCAAAAAATGAAGTCGATATCCACGCCAGATCTCGCTTCACGCGCATCCCGAGGTGCGGACCTATTCGAGCGAAGGCGCCTCGTCCAAGATGGCGGCCCACTCTTTCATGAAATCGCTCGAGGCTGAAGCCCATTCTTCGTAGTGGCGGCGACATTCTTCGATATCTTTTTTCACCTGCTCAACCAGGGCTTGAGGCGAAGGGAAGGCTTTTTCGTCGCGCAGGCGCTTGATCAGAAAGACCGCCACATCGTGCCCGTAAAGTTCTCCCTCGAAGTCGGGAAGGTGGACCTCTACGCTCACGTTTTTATCCTTCTTTTCGAAGGTGGGGTTTAAGCCTATATTCAAAGCTCCCGCCCACCATCTTCGACTGACCCGTGCAGCGGCGCAATAGACGCCCCTCTTGGGGATCATCTTTTCGGCGGGAATTTTTAGGTTGGCCGTGGGAAAACCCAAAAGTCGGCCACGGCCCTTTCCATGAGTTACCCTGCTTCTGACCATAAAGGGATACCCTAACAGTGCCTCGGCCCTTTCGCTTTGGCCCTTCAGCAATAATTCCCGGATGCGAGAACTGCTTACAGGCTCCCCGTCGATAATGAGGTGCGGGAGGGCCGAGCAATGCCATCCCATGGCTTTGCACTCTTCCTGCAGCATGGTCAAGTTGCCTTTCCTATTGCGCCCGAAACGGAAATCCTCGCCGACCACGATGCCGTCGATCCCAAAGTCATCGTTGAGAGATGCGAGGAACTCTTCGGGCTCCATGTGGGCTATCCTATCGAAGGGAAGTTCGACCAACTCTGGGACCCTTAGATACTTGGAGAGCAGGATCCTTTCATCATAAGAGAAGAGGAGCTTGAAAGAGTCGCCCTTGAAGAAGCGCTGAGGGTGAGGGATGAACGTCACCGCGCACCAGCTATCACCGAGGCTTTCCGCCAGATCTTGAGCTTCTAAAAAAAGGCGCTGATGCCCTTTGTGAAAACCGTCAAAGGCACCGATACATGCGATCACCCTGCGATTTCCCCCTCAAGCGGCACGTTCACCTTGGGATAAAAGGAGGCCCCTCCAGACGAGAGGACAACTTCGCAAAAAGTGACACCCCTCTCGCCGACCAGGGCCACGCCTTCGCTGGTGGGCAATATCCCCCAGCTGAGTAGTCGCCTGCCGGGGCAGCCTTTGATCGCCTGGCCGCGCCAGCACGCTTCTTCAACATGCTGATCTATCTCGTAAGCGGTGAAGTGGTCCAACAGTCGCTCGACAGGAAGGAGGTGCCTCGAGAGGGCTTCTCTATCCATATGAGGCAAGAGGCGCGAACTCAAGCTCTGCGCCTCTGCCAGCGAACCCAAGGCCACGCGCCGCAGCGAAGAGACGGTGGCGCCGCAGCCTACTTTCCTTCCGATGTCGAAGGCGAGACTTCTGATATATGTCCCCTTATGGCATTCTACGACCATGGAGACGTAACCGTCCTCGTCGACTGGAGAGGTCACGCGAATCGAGCGGATGAAGACCGGCCTCGCCTCAAGCGGGGGTGTTTTCCCTTTTCTGGCCAGCCTGTGCGCTCTTTCACCGTTCACGCGCACCGCCGAAAAAGCAGGCGGCCTCTGGAGCCTCATGCCCAAAAAGGCGCACGTCGCGCGCCTCAGACGCTCCTCGGCATCTCCGCTCACGGGCATAGTTCGCGTCACCGATCCTGTGATATCGCCAGTGGTGGTCTCAATGCCGAGCTTCAATGTAACTCGGTAGGTCTTAGGAAGTTTCATGGCGTAGTCGCTCAAACGCGTAGCGCTTCCGAGCAAGATGAGGAGCAGGCCGCTGGCCGGCCCGTCCAGGGTCCCGGCATGGCCGACTTTGATGTTTCTTCCCAGGCGCGATCGCACTATCTCTACACAGCGAGTGCTGCGCAATCCTGGCTCTTTATCGACCAGGAGCAAATGGGCGCGCATATAAGCGCTCGACCTCTTCCTTTATCAGATCGATGGCCTCGGAGAGGGAAAGATGAAGCCTGCAAGCGGCAGCTTGGGGATGTCCTCCACCCCCGAGGCGTTGCGCCAATTCTCGGACGGAGGTCTTGCCCCTGGCGCGAAAGCTCACCCTGACGCAGTCGCCCTCCTCAGTCAGGAGCATCCCCACATCGACTCCGTTAACCTTGACGAGCTCGTTCGCCAACCCCTCTGTGGAGTAACGGGAGACTCCGAGCTCCTGAAAGTCGTCGTCGCTGAGCCACGTAAAGGCCACACGGCCTCCGCCTATCAAAGCGACTCTGCTGTAGGCTTTGCCCCACAGATGCAGCTCTTTAACGCTGCCCTTGGAATTTATGCGCTTGTCCAGCTCCTGCGGTTTTACCCCGAGCTCGAGCAGCCTCGCTGCCACGCGATGGGCATTGGGCGTCGTATTGGCGTAAGTGAAATGGCCACAATCGGTGACAATGCCGGTGTAGACGCCTATGCACGCCTCTATACACGGCCGCCATCCCCCTGCTTCGGCCAAATCCCACAATATCTCCGATGTGGCGGAGGCTTTATCGTCCACGTAGACAACATCGCCAAATTTCGTGTTGTCGCCGTGATGGTCGATGTTTATGAGGGTAGCTGGCGACACGCCATCTTCTATTCCCCTGACAGAACGAGGCGGTGCGCTCGTATCGATTACGATGATTGCGGTGTCGTCCCTGAGCCATTCCTTCGGAAGCTCTTCGTAGGCCCTATATTCGCAAGACATGGAAAGGAACGCATCATACGGAGGAGAGATCGGGTCGGGTCCTCCCCACGACACATCCTTGCCCAAGGCCTTGCCCCAACAGACAAGCGCACTCCCCCCGCCTAAGGCATCCCCGTCCGGCTTTTCGTGAACCAGTATGCGCCAGCGGGGCAAAAGCGCTAAGGTATTAGCCAGACGCGCTAAGCTGGACGCCTTCGACATCGCTTATCCACCGTTCTCGTCTTTACCCGAGATCCTATCCAACAGAGCTTCCATCCGCCTCGCTCTGTCTTCGCTTTCATCAAATATGAAACAGAACGCCGGCATGCTCCTCACGTGCATCTCTTTGCTCAAAACGCTTCTCATGAGGCCCGACGACTTTTCGAGCGCCAAGGCCACCTTTTCTCTATCGTCGCGATCAAGCGTTGTAAAATAAACCTTCGCGCGGCTCATGTCTTTAGAGCATTCAACGCCGAGGATGACAGCCTTCTTGACATTTTCATCCTTGATGCGACGCTGGATTAGCAAGGAGATCTCCTTGGCAAGCTCTTTGTTTATCCTCTCAATATGAAAACTCGTCATGCGGTTTGACCACCCTCTCCCGCCGCACGATCTCAAAGTCCGCATTGTCCTCAGCCTTTTCCAGAAACCTCTCCACCGACATAAGAAGCGACTCAATATGCCTCAAAGACGAATTGACGACCGAAAAGGCCAACACGGCCCTCTTCCATGAGCCGTCCGGCCCAAGATCGGCGACCGATACGTTCCAGCGCCGATGCACCTGATCGAGCAAGGAACGAATAACCTGGCGCCGGTCTTTTAAACTGTCAGCAGCGGATAAGCATAATTCCACTACGAGGACTCCTACGAAAAAAGAGCTCATTGGGATCATCTCTTCGCGTCTTCAAGCCTGCGTTTCTCTTCGACCACTTCGAAGGCTTCTATTATATCACCTTCTCTAAAATCATGATAATCTGCGAAACCTATGCCGCATTCATATCCGGCGGACACTTCACGCACGTCGTCTTTAAACCGCCTAAGGCTCGATATGGCGCCTTCCCATACGGCAGCGCCGCTCCTCAAGATGCGAACCTTGGCGCTCCTCCTAATGGTCCCATCCAACACGTAACAGCCGGCTACGCTGCCGAGATTGGGAACGCTGAATACGGCCCGCACCTCCGCGTGTCCTGTCACGTTCTCCTTGAGCGTCGGAGCCAACATCCCTTCCAAAGCGGCCCTCACGTCGTCGATGAGGTCGTAGATCACGCGATAAAGGCGCACTTGCACTCCTTCTCTCTCGGCTATCTTCTTGACGTCGCTGCTGAGTTTGACATCGAAACCTAATATTACAGCGTTTGATGCAGAGGCGAGCATGATATCCGACTCTGAAATGTTGCCCACGCCCTCATGTACAATGCTTATCCCAACTTCTTCGGTAGCCAGATTCAATAGTGAAGCCTTAAGGGCTTCAAGGGAACCCCTGACATCGCACTTCAAGACGATGTTGAGCTGCTGTTTTTCCCCCATTTCGATGCGCTCATAAAACTCTTCGAGGGTCAATCGTCTGGGATGTTCGGCTTCGACCTCCCTTTCGATCTTCTTGCGCTCTATGGCATCCCGAGCTTCTTTTTCGCTCTCTATCTTGCGAAATAGTTCTCCAGCCTGGGGCACATCGTTCAAGCCCGTTATCTCCACAGGCATGCTGGGGGTAGCCTCTTTGACGCTCTTTCCCTTATCGTCCTGCATGGCCCTTATTCGTCCCCAGGTGCTATCAAAAAGCACGATATCCCCTTGGCGAAGGGTGCCCTGCTGCACGATGACCGTAGCCACCGGTCCTTTACCCTTGTCAAGCCTGGCTTCGATGACTGCGCCCTCGGCGTTGACGGTGGGGTCAGCTTTCAACTCGGCGAGTTCCGCCACCAAGAGAATCATTTCCAATAGATGATCAACGCCTTGACCTGTCTTGGCCGAGATATCGACCATCACAGTATCTCCGCCCCACTCTTCTGGAATCAAGCCCAGATCTGCCAGCTGCCGCCTGATCACCTCGGGCCTCGCGTTCGGTTTGTCGACCTTGTTCACAGCCACGATGATGGGAACTCCCGCAGCATTGGCATGGTTTATAGCCTCGACGGTCTGAGGCATTACGCCATCATCGGCAGCCACAACCAACACCACTATGTCGGTCACCTGCGTCCCGCGAGCCCGCATGGCAGTAAAAGCCTCGTGTCCGGGGGTATCGAGAAAGACTATCTTCTGCCCTTGATGCTCCACCACTGAGGCACCGATATGCTGCGTGATGCCCCCAGCTTCGCGAGCAGTGACGTTTGTGTGGCGAATGTAATCCAAGAGCGTCGTCTTTCCGTGATCCACATGCCCCATAACCGTCACCACGGGTGGCCGAGGCTTCAAGTTCTCCCCCTTGGGCTTCGGTTTAGCCTTAACCGGGGCCTTCTCTTCGTACTTTTCGCGCGACAACAAAAACTCTTTCCCGTAAGCCTCAGATAAGGCCTTGAGCACCTTTTCATCGACGGGAGAATCGGCAGGCACCATGAGTCCTTTCTGCACCAAAGCCTTAACCACATCGGCAACGGGCATATTCAAGCGCTCTGCCACTTCCCCTACGGTGGCATTTTCCGGTACGATCACTTCCTCAACCTCCGCAGCTTCTTCTACTGCATCTTTTGCAGAAGGGGTCCGCTCGCCCCGGAACGCCTCCTCCACAAGCTGAGCCGTATCCGTGTCGATGGAACTCATGTGCGTTTTAACGTCAACGCCCAGCTCCCTCAAAAAATTTACCAGCTCTTTGTTCGATAAGCCCAACATCTTGGCTAACTCATAAACCCTAATTTTGCTCAGACGTCATCCCTCCTCGGCAAACCGCATAAAAGCTGATTACTCAATGCTTAAACATCACCCTCGCCAGAATTCTCCCCGCAGAGCGAAAAGAGTTCCTCATAAATTTCCTCCGGAACGTGAGCCTTCAGAGCGCGCGAAAGGGCATCCCTCTTCTTGGCGACCGTAACGCACTCTCTCTTCGCGCATACATACGCACCGCGACCGGGCATCCTGCCCGTGGGATCAACCACTACTTCACCTTTAGGGCTCCTTACCACCCGCAACAGGCCCTTCTTGGAGAACTCCTCTCTGCAAGCCACGCATGTGCGCGGTCTTTTCCTCCTCGAACCGGTCGCTTCTTTCATGGATCAATCGTTGCCTTTTTTGATTATATCCGCGAACAGGTCATGTAGCGTAGGCATACGTTCCGGCTCCAAGACTTTGATGTCGATTTTCCAACCGGTCAGCTTCGCTGCAAGCCTTACGTTTTGTCCCCCCTTGCCTATGGCAAGGGAATGATGATCTGGCCTAACATAGACATGAACGGCCTTATCCTGCTCCAGATTCGGTTCCACTTTCACCACTTTGGCCGGCGATAGGGCGTTCTTTATAAACTGCAGAGGGTTGTTGCTCCATACTACTATGTCTAACCGTTCTCCAGCCAGCTCTTCGCTTATGGACTTGATCCTCTGGCCCTTGTTCCCCACACAAGCCCCCACAGGATCCACGTTGGGATCGAGGCTTGCCACAGCCACTTTGGAGCGGGCTCCTGCCTCTCGCACGATGCCCTTTATCTCTACCACGCCCTCCTTTATCTCTGGAATTTCCAACTCCATAAGCCGCTTTACGAGGCCAGGGTGGGTCCTCGAAAGGACTATGCGAGGCCCTCGCGTCGTCTGTCTGACGTTCAACAGATAAAACTTCATGCGTCCCCCCGGCTGATATTTCTCGCCCGGCATGCGCTCCTCGGGAGGCAACATAGCGTCTATGCGGTCGTTTATGCGCACCAACACCTGTGAGTCTTCGGACTTAAAAACGATCCCCGTGACGAGATCGCCCACGCGGTCTGCGAACTCGTCGTAGACTATCTGCCTCTCGGCATCCCTGAGACGCTGAATTATGACCTGGCGGGCGGTCTGTGCAGCGATGCGGCCGAACTCCTCCGGCGCGATTTCCACCCAGATCTCGTCGCCGATCTTCGCATCGTCGTGTCCGAGGCGTCTGGCGGCTTCCAAAGAAATTTCAGGGGCGTTTTCGCTCGGCTGCTCCACAACTTTTCGCAGCTCGTACACGGAAACCCCTTCCCCGGCAGGGTCTATCTCCACCTTCATGTCTCTGCTTGAACCTTTATATTTCTTATAAGCCGAGACCAGGGCAGCTTCCAAGCTGGATATGATCAAATCCATGGGAAGCCCTTTCTCTTGTTCTATCTGGCGCACTGCCCTCATGAAATCTCGTCCCAAAAGCATGCACTCTTCCTCCTTAAGTGAATCTTCTTTTTTAAGCGGTCATCAGACATGGCTGACCGACGGCCAAAAGCGCTTTTTCTCTCACTTCTTCCTCTTCGGAACTCCCTCTTCGTAAACCAGGTGAGCCTTGTCGATAAGGTCAAAGGGGATAACGGTTGCTCGATCGCCCTCATCCGCAGACAGAAGGATCTCATCGCAATCCGTAACGCCCACGAGCAGGCCCACGAAACTGCGCCTGCCTTCCACGGGTCGGCGAGTTTTTAGCCTTACCTTCTTATTGACAAAGCGGCGATAGTCGTCGACAGAAAAGAGCGGCCTTTCTACCCCCGGAGAGCTGACCTCGAGAAAATAGCGCCCCGCGAACGGGCCGCCGTCGTCCTCCTCGTCGAGGATGGCGCTGATCCTTCTGGACACCAGCTCGCAATCCTTTACGTTGATACCGCCCAGACTGTCTATATAGATACGCAACGTAGGCCTTCCCTGCTCTACCACGATCTCCATGCCTACAAACTCGTATCCCAACTCTTCGGCGCCCCTTTTGGCCAATGAAGCCAAACGTCCTTTTGTCGCCTCATCCAGCTGCATCAGGCATCACCCTCGCACCGGCCATATACGGCCTTTAAACGTTACAGTGCTCCGCTCTTCTAACCGCAAGACATATCGAGCGCACTTAACAAAGAAGAGTGGGCATCGCCCACTCTTCCCAACTCTCCACTCATATATTTCCCGCACAAGATTATACCACCCAGCAAATCTCATTGCAACCGACGCCAGCTTAAAAGGGCATCACGACCAAGTGTTTTGAGGTGGCCCCTGAAAATCCTACAAAAAGTTTACACGATCCGCCTGCCCGTCGGACGCTGCGCTACTGAGGACACATGAGCAAGCCCTACGATCTATGCTAAAATGCGAGCAGAAGCGGATATGACACTCACTTCGAGGAGGTTCATTGCGTTATGAAGGAAAAAGCGATAACTCAGGAGATAAAGCGGCGCTACGACGCTATAGCCTCAAAAGCGGATGGCAAGAGCACGTCCTGCTGCGAAGGCTTATCGTGCGGCCAGGGACCAAATGAGAGCGGTTTAGGATGCGCCAATTTGGCGGGAATAGTACAACTCTTTCCTGGGGAGACCCTTTTAGACCTGGGCAGTGGGCCAGGTTTAGAGACGATAGCGCTGGCGAGACGCATAGAACCAGCAATCGCTTGGGGGTTAGACCAATCCTCCGCCATGGTGAAAAAGGCCGAGGAGAATGCGAAGAAGGCAGGGGTCTCGAACGTCCGATTCCTCACAGGCTCTATGGAAGAGATCCCTCTGGAGGATAACTCGGTGGACGTGGTCGTCTCGAACTGTGCCGTCAATCTGGCCTCGAAAAAGGAATCAGTCGTCGAAGAGATAGCGAGGGTGCTCCGCCCCGGAGGCAGGCTGATCATAGCCGACGTTGTGTGGCTCCAAACTCCGCCGGCGGAAGTGAGAAAAGACCCGGAGGCCTGGGCCATGTGTTTTGGTGGTGCGTTAGAGGTGCAAAATTACGAACAGCTCCTAAAAGAGGCGGGGTTCGAGGCGATAGACACAAAGATCCTCTCTCCCTTCAATGCCGGCAGCGTCTCGACAAAACCCTCCAGCGCCTTGATCACGGCCAGAAAACCTAAAAAACCAAACGAGGCCGTAGAAATCCGACAAGCGAAGTTAGAGGATCTCGCCATTGTATTGCGGATCCTCAAGGCAGCAGACCTTCCCGCAGATGGCGTCGCCGATTGGTTAGACAATTTCATCGTAGCACAAACGCATACGGGAATAGTTGGCATCGCTGGCGTGGAAAGATACGGCATTTACGCGCTTTTGCGTTCTATAGTTGTGCT
>LGFQ01000139.1 GCA_001508935.1 Synergistales bacterium 54_24 | reverse complement strand
AATCAGGGTTATTGTCAGATGATTGGCCTGGTCTTCAATGGATGCCTTGCAGAGGTGCAGATAGCGCATGAAATTTCTTAAGCTGATCGCCATAAGGTCAGTTCGCGGCTATCAGATCTTCATCTCTCCGCTGTTGGGGAACAGTTGCCGATTCTACCCTACTTGTTCCCAATACGCCATTGAGGCCATCGAACTGTATGGCGTTTATGGCGTATGGTTAGTCCTGCGCCGTATACTTAGATGCGGCCCTTGGAGTCGTGGAGGGTATGACCCCGTTCCTCGGCGCAAGGCGAAGTCATAAGCGAAAAAAGGATGGTGAGAGTTTTGGGTTCTATTTGGCAAGCGGGCAGCGATCTGATGCTTGCGACCTTGAACTTCTTCTATGGAATAACGCATTCCTATGGCCTTTCGATTATATTGCTTACAATCGTGGTGAGGCTGCTCTTACATCCATTGACTCACAAGCAGTTAGTGAGCATGAGAAAGATGCAGCAGATTCAGCCTCGCCTGCGGACGTTGCAGGAAAAGTACGGCGACGATAGGGCCAAGCTCAATCAAGAATTGATGAAGCTTTATAAGGATGAGGGGATCAATCCGGCCGCCGGCTGTCTTCCTATGTTGCTTCAGTTGCCTATAATGATCCTCCTGTTCCGGTTATTGATGACTTACGACTTCGGCAATATATCGTTCATGGGCGTGTCGTTGGCAGGCTCCGTCCTGTCCACGATGGCTGCTGCGTTGGGCATACCTGCAGAAAAGGTCGGCATAACGATGGTCCTTTCGGCTATAGCCTCAAACCCTGTGGGACTCCTCAACGTGTCCGTATACGCAGGCAACCTCTTGCTTTTGATAGGGATCACCGTTTTAACCTGGCTACAGCAAAAGTTTTCGGGGAGCACCGGCAACCCCCAGATGGCCTTCATGAACTGGTTTATGCCGCTCTTTCTCGCCTTCATATGTCTGAGCTTGCCGGGCGGCGTGCTCCTTTACTGGGGCGTTTCTTCGCTCATAGGCGTTGCGCAGCAATGGTGGGTTCAGCGCACGGTTAAAGTGCAGTTGCAGGAAAAGCCTGTGCTATACAAAAACAAGCCTCCCACTGCTTGACGATGACAGGGGTTGAACTATAAGAGGGGGTTAGAGCATATGAGCGCGACTGACGAGCAGTCTATGCTGTTAGAGGTATCTTCGATGGAAGAGGCTCAGGACCTCGCTGCGGCCCGTTGGGATATAAGGGCAGACGACGTGATGGTGGTCTCGGTGGAGGAGGAGAAAAAACTCTTCGGCCTCTTTGGCAAGAGGCTCAAAGTGGCGGTCAGACCGAAGGCTGACCTCGTCAGTTTGAAAGCAAGGGATTTCCTCTGTGAACTGTTTGAACTTATGGACTTAAGGGTAGAAGTCGAGGTTAAAGAGGGCGATGTCCTCGATATAACAGGCGAAGACGCGGGCATAGTCATAGGACGCCATGGTGATACGCTCAAGGCCTTAGAGCACCTGTTGAACTTGGCCGTAAGAAAAGAGGGCGGCCGTCTGCGGCTCGATAGCGAGGGATATCGCCAACGCAGGGAGGCGAGTTTGAAGCGCCTTGCGGAATCCGCTGCTCGCCGGGCACTGGAAAGGGGAAGGCCCGTGCCGCTCGAACCTATGGCCAACTGGGAGCGAAAGGTGGTTCATTTGGCTCTCAAAGACTACAACGACATAGAGACGCGCTCTGTGGGCGATGAGCCATATAGGCATATTGTCGTGTGGCCCAGGAGGCTTGAGAGGAAAAAGCCCTCTTTTTATCGCACTTGACGAAATGTCGATATGTGGGCTCAACTGCTAATCGCTCGGCGGATGCGTTTGTCCTTTGATCAGTAGGGGGCAAGAACCGCAGGATGGTTTCTTCTTGCAATGTGCCTTTGCGTGCGCTACAGCTAAGGCGTGCCACTCTCCTAAGATGGTCGCGTCTTTGGGCAAGTTATCCATTAGCAGGCGCTGCGCGGCAGCATATTGCCTCTTGTCCCACTCCCCTGGCCACCATCCCAATCGGCCGCCTATTCTCAACGTGTAGTTATCGATGACCAGGATCGGATGCCTTCCAGCATAACATAGTATGCTATCCGCTGTCTCTTCGCCTATTCCCGTCCGGTTGAGCAGCCAGTTTCTCGCTTCTTTTAACGGTTTTTCGAACAGCGCATCGAGAGTTTTGAATCCTCTCTCGATGCTGATAGCAAACTCCTTCAAATAGCGGGCCTTTTGGCGGTAGAAGCCGCAAGGCCGTATCGCTTCGCATAGCTCTTCCTCTCGAATTTCGCATAATGCCTTGAGCGATAGCCACCCTCTTTTCTTCAGGGCCGCTATGGCCTCTTCTACGTTCCTCCAACTGGTGTTCTGAGTCAAAATGGCCCCTACGCAGATTTCCTCCGTCGAGTCGGCCGGCCACCATCCTTGGGGTCCATAACAGCGAAACCATATTTCGTAAGCCTTTAGCGGAGAGAGCATCCGACCACTCCTTTGAGATTTTTCTTTAAATATAATGGACCATCTGGCTATCGGCTT
>LGFQ01000031.1 GCA_001508935.1 Synergistales bacterium 54_24 | reverse complement strand
TCCCCTTCGACGACATGGGAAACTTGTTCTGATCAAGGCGCTTAAAACAGTCGTTTAGTAAAAAGAAAAGATCGTTGTCAATGTAGCCTTTAAATATTACTTTATGCCAGGGAGGTGGGAGAGATGGCATTCAAGAAGGTCATGGTGGTGGGCGCGGGGACGATGGGGCACGGCATTGCCCAGGTCTGCGCTCAGGCTGGGCTCGATGCTGTCCTCATCGATGTGGACAGGTCCTTTGTGGATAGGGCCATCGAGAGGATAAGAAGCGGCCTCGAAAAGCGCGTCGAGAAGGGAAAGATGACGAAAGAAGAGGTCAAGGATATCATGTCCCGTATCAGCGGCGGTACGGAGATCGAGGCAGTCGTGTCCAAAGATGTGGACTTTGTGATCGAAGCGGTTGTTGAAGATGTAGAAGTTAAAAAGCAGATATTTGCGAGGTTAGACGCTAACTTCGAGCCGAATGTGATCCTCGCCACAAATACGACAGCCTGTCCCATAACGGAGATCGCTAGTGCAGCAAAGCACAGCGACAGGGTTATAGGAATGCACTTCTTCAACCCTCCTGTAGTCATGAAGCTCGTCGAGATCATGCCCGCGCTGCAGACGTCGAAGGAGACTGTGGAAAAAACGAAGGAGCTCGCTGAGTTTTTAGGTAAGACGCCTATAGCCATAAAGATCGAGACGCCTGCGGGAATAGTAAGCCGTATCTTAGGTGCACTCCTCAACGAGGCGGTGGTAGCGTATTCCGAAGGTGTGGCCGAGCCCCAAGACATAGACACAGCGATGAAACTGGGTGCCAACCTGCCCATGGGGCCACTCGAACTGATCGACATGATAGGCGTGGACGTGCACCTCGCCAAGATGGAGACCCTCTTCCGTGAGCTCGGAGACCCGCGTTACCGCCCGCCCTACATACTGAAAAAGATGGTGCGCGCAGGGTATCTGGGGCGCAAGAGCGGCAGGGGTTTTTACACATACGAACAGTGACCTCTTAAAAATAAGCTCGAGGAGGGATGAGTAATGGATTTCGATCTCAATGAAGAGCAACAGATGATAAAAAAGATGGTGGCAGATTTTGCCGACAAAGAGATCGCGCCCGTTGCGGCCCAGTATGACCAGGAAGAGAAATTTCCAGAAGAGATCGTCAAGAAAATGGGAGCACTTGGGATATTCGGTACCGTCATTCCGGAGGAATACGGAGGCGGAGGGTTTGACTACATATCGCATGCCCTTGTGGCTGAAGAGCTGGGGCGCGTTGATTCTTCCGTGCGCGGCATTTACTCCGTCCAAATTTCACTTGTAACACTTTCAATCTTGCGGTGGGGCACGGAAGACCAAAAACGTATGTATGTGCCGAGATTGGCCTCAGGGGAGATCTTGGGGTGCTTCGGCTTGACCGAGCCTAATTCTGGGAGCGACGTGGCCAGCATGCAGGCAAGCGCCGTCCTCGATGGTGACAGTTACGTATTGAACGGCAACAAGATGTGGATTTCAAACGGTTGTGCAGATGTGGCCTTAATATTCGCCAAGACAGACAAGTCTGCCGGCCATAGAGGAATTACGGCCTTCATCGTCGATACGAAGACGCCCGGCTTTTCATCCAGAGACATCCACGGCAAGCTCGGCCTTCGCGCCTCGAGCACGGCTGAACTGATACTTGAAGATGTACGCGTGCCCAAAGAGAACGTCCTCGGCAACCCAGGAGATGGCTTCAAGGTGGCCATGAGTGCCCTCGATAACGGCCGTTATACGGTTGCGGCAGGCTGCGTCGGCACAGCACAGGGGTGTTATGACGTCGCCAAGAAATACGCCTTGGAGAGGGTCCAGTTCGGTAAGCCGATAGCGGGCCATCAGCTCATTCAGGAGCATTTTGCCGAAATGGCCATCAATATCGATGCGGGGCGCTTCTTGGTCTACAGGGCGGGCCACTTGAAAAATAAGGGCGTGCGCTGCACCAGAGAGGTCTCTATGGCGAAGCTCTTCTGCAGCGAGATGGTTAATCAAGTGGCTTATAGAGCTATCCAAATCTTCGGCGGTTACGGCTTTTCAAATGAATTTCCTGTCGAGCGTTTCTATCGCGATGCCAGGATAAACACGCTTTACGAGGGGACGAGTGAGATTCAAAAGCTCATCATAGCGAGCGGTGACCTCGGCGTATCCGCCTTCGTGTGAGGTGATCGTAATGCCAAACGAAATCCTCCTTTGCGAAATAAAGGACCAAGTGGCCTACCTCACTGTGAACCGACCTGAGGTGAGGAATGCCATGAATAATGCGCTCGTCGGGGAGTTCGAAAGGACTATAGGCGCGATCGAGAGCGACAAAGACGTTAGGGTTGTAATAATAACGGGAGCCGGCGATAAGGCCTTTATGTCCGGTGCCGACATCAAAGAGCTTGCCGAACGGGATATCGTTTTGGGCAGGGAGCACACGAGACAGCGCCAAGAACTCTACGATCGCATAGAAAATCTGAACGTCCCCGTCATTGCCGCCATAAACGGCTATGCTATAGGTGCAGGGCTTGAGCTGGCTCTGGCTTGCACGTTTAGGATAGCGTCGGAAAACGCGCGCTTCGCAGCTTCAGAGGTTAAGCTCGGTATTATCCCTGGCGGTGGCGGCACCCAAAGGCTTGCTCGTACGGTGGGCAGGACGAAGGCAATGGAGATGGTGCTTTTAGGTGACACGATAGACGCTCAGGAGGCCTACCGCGTAGGATTGGCCAACAAGGTCGTCCCCGTGGATGTCTTAATGGGAGAGGCGACATCGTGGGCGGAGAAGATTAAAGCCCTCCCCAAACTTGCGGTTCAATACGCCAAGGAAGCCTTAAACAGAGGTGCGAACCTCGGCCTCGACCAGGGGCTGGCCCATGAGTCGTACCTATTCGCCTTGGCCTGTTCCACTGAGGATAAAAGAGAAGGCGTAGCAGCCTTTTTAGAAAAGCGGCAGCCGAAATTTGTTGGCCGTTGAATTTGGAAGTTGTAGTCCCTGCGAAAGAGAGGGTGAGTTCTGCTTGCGTATAGTGGTATGCATCAAACAAGTCCCGAGCACCGAGGCTAAAGTGCAGATGGACCCTGTTAAAGGCACATTGATTCGCGAAGGCGTTGAGAGCGTCGTCAACCCCTTTGACGAATACGCTATCGAAGAAGGGGTTAGGCTCAAAGAGCGCTATGGCGGCGAAGTCATAGCTGTTTCCATGGGGCCCCCTCAGGCTAAGGATGCCCTGAGACAAGCCCTGGCTATGGGAGCGGACAAGGCCGCCCTCTTAAGCGATAGGGCTTTTGCAGGTTCAGATACACTGGCGACCGCATACACGCTCTCGCTGGCTATCAAAAAGTTAGGCGAAATTGATCTCGTCATCTGTGGCAAGCAGGCCACTGATGGGGACACCGCTCAGGTTGGTCCAGGCTTGGCTCAAAGGCTTGGTTTTAGGCAGCTCACCTATGTTTGTAAAGTGAGAGAAATAAACTTAGAGGGTAAAAAGATCGTAGTCGAGCGCCTGTTGGACGAAGGGGTTCAAGTGGCAGAGACAACATTGCCAGCCCTCATGACTGTAGTAAAGGACATAAATCAGCCGCGCCTGCCGAATGTCATTTCTATAAGGAGAGCTGCCAGGACCGAAATTCCAATCTGGGGGCCGCAGGACCTAAATGGAGATCAGGCTAAGTTCGGCTTTGATGGCTCACCCACTCAAGTGGTCCGGATTTTCACTCCGCCCCCGCGGGCCGGTGGTCAAATCTTAGAGGGAGAAGTCCCAGAAGTTGTGTCGAAACTTCTGGATGCCCTCTCTTCTCAGCAAGTTATAAGCATATAGGGGGACATTATAATGGCGCTCAAAGTCATAAAAGAACGGTGCACAGGTTGTGGTCTTTGCGTCCAAGTCTGCCCATACAACGCGATAAAGCTAAGCGACGAGAACGTTGCAGAAATACTTGAATCTTGTATCCTTTGCGGTCAATGTATAGAAGCTTGTCCCATGAAGGCCATCCTCATGGAAGAAAAACATGGCGAAGAGGCTACCGGTTATAGAGGGGTAATGGTCTTCGTCGAGCACGAATTTGGCCGCATCAACCATGTCTCTTTTGAGCTCCTCGGCAAGGGGCGGGAGCTGGCTGACAAGCTAATGGTGCCTCTATGCGCGATGGTGATGGGCGATGGAGCAAAAGATATGGCCAAAGAGGTAGGCGCATACGACGTTGATGAGATCTGCGTGGTAGATGCCCCTCATCTCAGAGAGTATCAGACTAATCCCTATGTGCGCGAGGCAGAAAACATCATAAATGAATACAGACCTGAAATCGTCCTCATAGGCGCTACGACGCTCGGGAGGGATTTTGCAGGGGCTTTGGCCACGCGCCTTGAAACGGGCCTAACCGCGGATTGTACAGGACTGGATATAGATCTCGAAAAAAGGTTGCTTTTGCAGACTCGCCCAGCTTTTGGTGGCAACATAATGGCGACGATACTGTGCCCTTATAAAAGGCCACAGATGTCAACGGTTCGCCCCAAAGTCATGCCCATGCCCGAGAAGGTTACCAAAGATGGAGCTCATATCATAGAAATAGAGCCCATCTCGACTCCCAAGGACTTGCTCCTTTCTATCTTGGATTTCATCAAGGACACGGCAGGTACGGTCAACCTCGCTGACGCCGACATTATAGTGTCAGGCGGCAGGGGCATAAAGGGGCCTGAAAATTTCAAAATGCTTTTCGAGCTGGCCCAAGTTTTGGGAGGCGCCGTAGGAGCTTCAAGGGCTGCCGTTGACAGCGGCTGGATCCCCTATGCACATCAGGTGGGTCAGACCGGACGCACAGTGAGGCCCAAGCTTTATATAGCCTGTGGCATATCCGGAGCCATTCAGCATTTGGCCGGCATGCAAACCTCCGACATTATCGTAGCCATAAACAAGGACCCGGAAGCCCCCATCTTTAAGGTGGCCAATTACGGAATTGTCGGGGATCTCTTTAAGGTCGTCCCCGAGATAATAAGGCAGGTGAAAGAAAGGAAGGCGAAAAGTGCCGTGTCGTAGCTTCTTTCGACAGGTCAGTTAAAGGGGGAGAATTATGTTGCGCAAGGCCGAATTTCGCATGCCGGGGACATTGTTACAGGGTCCTGGTTGCCTTGAGGATTTAGGCAGGGAAGTCGGAAAACTCGGTTGTAAAAAAGCATTGATCGTCTCCGATGAAGTCATGAAAAAGGTCGGATATGTGCAGAAGGTAGAAACGCTCCTGAAAAATGCGGGGGTCGATTATGCCGTCTTCACAGATGTTCCAGGCGAGCCCAAAGATACGTATGTAGAAGCAGGTCTTGAAGCATACCGAACGGAAAAGTGCGACTTCCTCGTGGCAATAGGTGGCGGGAGCCCTATAGACACGGCCAAAGCCATAGGCGTGCTTCACACCAACGGAGGCAAGATTACAGACTACATGGGTGCAGAGAAGGTGAAAAAACCCACCCCACCGTTGGTTGCCATTCCCACCACCGCGGGCACTGGGTCGGAGGTGACTCGGTTTACCATTATCACCGATACACAGAACGACGTTAAGATGCTCATCAATTCTTCTTTTATCATTCCCGCAGTGGCGATTGCCGATCCGACGCTGACGCTAAGCGCTCCACCCAAGACGACAGCAGCTACAGGGATGGATGCCTTCTGTCACGCTGTGGAGGCGTATGTTTCGAAGAGGGAACAACCCACTACCGACCTGCTCGCCTTAGAGGCCATTCGCCTTATCTCTCAAAACCTTCGTAGGGCATGGTGTAATGGCGAAGACCTGGAAGCGCGCTCGAACATGATGCGGGCTGCCACATTGGCTGGTATCGCTTTCAACAATTCCTCCGTGACGCTCATACACGGCATGTCTCGTCCCATCGGCGCGGTCTTTCACGTGGCTCACGGGGTGTCTAATGCCTTGTTGCTGCCGACATGGGCGGAGTTCACCTATATCGCAAAGCCGGAAAAGTTTGCCAAAGTGGCAGAAGTTATGGGGGAAAACATAGAAGGACTTAGCGTGCTCGATGCTGCTTGGGAGGCTGTGGAAGCCATAAAGAGATTGTGCGAGGATGTGGAAATTCCTTCGATTAAAGATATGGGCATAGCCAAAGAGGACTACGAAAGGGCGCTTCCCAAGATGGCTCGTGATGCCATCGCAAGCGGCAGTCCCGCCAATAATCCTCGCTCCGCAACGGAGGAGCAGATCATCGAGCTGTATCGCAAGGCATATTAATGTTAGGGGGCAAGAGTTATGGCCTCTGCCAAGGTTTTAGAAGTAGATTTAAATTCACGGTCAATATGCACAAGAGAGATTTCAGAGGAGCTTCAGATGAAGCATCTGGGTGGCTCAGGTTTAGCCGCAAGACTCCTATATGACGAAGGGGCATACAAGGCTGACCCACTTGGGCCCGACAACGCGTTGATCTTCATGAATGGCCTACTTACAGGCACGCCTGTCCCATGTGCCTGTAAGACTTCAATATGTGCCAAGTCGCCATTGACTGGCATCTGGGGAGAAGCGACTATGGGTGGTTTTTTCGGCGCAGAACTAAAAAAGACGGGCTATGAAGGTATTATCATTCATGGCAGCGCCAAAGCGCCGCTTTATCTGCTTGTAGAAGACGATAGAGCTGAACTCAAGGATGCTTCTGATCTCTGGGGGCTCGATGTTTATGAAACGTGCGATCGATTATGCAAAAGGCACGGAGATAAATGCCAAGTAGCATGCATCGGCCCTGCCGGAGAAAGAAAGGTCCTCATCTCTGGCATTATGACCGGAGGAAATCAGACAAGGGCAGCTGGTCGCACCGGCTTAGGGGCGGTGATGGGTTCCAAGCGCTTAAAAGCCGTTGTGGTGAGAGGAACGCTGCAGGTTCCTATAAAAGATCGTGAAAAACTTTCTGCTTCGATACGCGAGTTTACCCCCATCGTGAGGACGAACGCCAAAGGCCTTACGGATTTCGGCACCGCCGGAGGGCTCATGGGTGTGGAGGCAAACGGAGACCTTTCTATCCGCAACTGGTCGCTGGGCTCTTGGGAAGAAGGGGCGGCTAAAACATGTGGTCAGAAGATAGCCGAAACCGTTTTTGTGTCGCACTACGGTTGTTTTGCCTGTCCAATCCGATGTGGCAAAGATGTGCGTTTGGAAGTTGGACCCCATACCGGTACCGTTTGCCATGGGCCCGAATATGAGACGTGTGACGGCTTTGGCGCCAATCTTTTAAACGAAGATCTAAATGTCATATGTGCCGCAAACGACCTGTGCAACCGCTTAGGATTGGACACGATCTCTACGGCCGGCGTAATAGGATGGGCTATGGAATGCTACGAAAATGGGCTCATTACTAAAGAGGATACCGGTGGAATGGAGATCCATTGGGGCGACGGCGAGGTTATTTTAAAGCTGGTGGAACTGATAGGTCATGATGCGGGATTTGGAGCCTTTTTATCCCAAGGTGTGAGGCGCGCCTCGAGCCAACTCGGTGGCCTTGCAAAAGAGTTTGCCGTGGAAACCAAAGGTTTAGAATATGCATATCATGATCCGAGAGCGTTCACGTCTATGGCCGTAAATTACGCCACGGCTAACAGAGGCGCTTGCCATCTCGAAGCCCTCGGCTATTTCGCCGAGCAGGGGGTGTTTACGCTTTCAACTTTGGGTTTCGATAAACCCTTTGAGCGTCACGGCGTCGAGAACAAAGCTGAAATCGCCTATCTTATGCAGAATTTCATGGAAACCTTCAATAATCTTGGGTTGTGCAAATTTCTCATTCGTGCTAAGGATGCGGCAGGGCCAAATGTGATAGCTGGTTGGATAACTTCGGTTACGGGGTGGGAGATATCCGGTGATGATCTCATGAAAGCCGGAGAACGCAACTTCAATCTAAAGAGGATGTACAATTACATGTTGGGTATAACGCGCAAGGACGATGTGCTTCCTCCCAGGTTGGGGGTCCACGACAAAAAGACCGGAGCAGCAGCTGGCAGCATACCACACCTCGGCCGGATGCTCGTAGATTATTATGCCTTACGTGGGTGGACCGCCGAGGGCGTGCCATCGCAGGGCAAGCTTGAAGAGTTAGGATTGTCGGAGTAGCGCTATAACATCGGTGATCTTGCCGCCCTTGGATTTTAAAGCCAAGGGCGGTTTTTATTTGTTTTGTATAGAAAAGTCTGTATTTTCTCCAAAGGACTTGCCTTTTTTTAAAGGTAGGTTGATAATAAAGGCGTTATCATCGTTGAACGATTAAACATTTGGGGTAAGCCTTTCAATATTTCTTCTGTATCGTATACTTGTAGCGCAGGGTAAGGAGGCGAGCACATTGTTTAAAGATGACGAATTAAAGCGCATTGCAAAGGCGAGAGCGCAATATGATGAAGTCGTTAAAAAGACCATCGCTCGACGTCCCGAAAGGAAAGAAACCTTTACCACGATAAGCGGCACTCCAGTAGACAGGGCGTATACACCCGAACACATCAAAGATATGGATTATCTGAGGGACCTGAACTTTCCTGGAGAATATCCGTTTACCAGGGGGGTTCAACCGACTCTATACCGCGGTCGGCTTTGGACGATGCGCCAATATGCGGGGTTTGGAACTGCAGAGGAATCAAACAGGCGTTATCGCTACCTCTTGGAACAAGGACAAACGGGCCTTTCTGTGGCCTTTGACCTGCCAACTCAGATCGGATACGATTCAGACTTCCCGTTAGCTCAAGGAGAAGTGGGTAAGGTGGGTGTTGCCATAGACAGCCTGGAGGATATGGAGTGCCTCTTCGAAGGCATACCCTTGGACAAAGTCTCAACCTCTATGACTATAAATGCCCCTGCAGCAATACTACTGGCGATGTATATAGCCGTAGGAGAGAAACAAGGAGTTTCAGCGGAGCAGCTCTCTGGAACAATTCAGAATGATATACTAAAAGAGTATATTGCAAGAGGCACTTACATATTCCCGCCTACGCCATCCATGCGCCTTATCGTGGATACCTTTGCGTTTTGTAGCGAATACGTGCCTAAGTGGAACACTATTTCCATCTCTGGCTACCATATCCGCGAAGCCGGCTCTACTGCCATTCAAGAGGTAGCCTTTACCTTGGCCGATGGCATAGCCTACGTGGATGCGGCTGTAAAGGCTGGCCTCGATCCTAACGTCTTCGGTGAGCGTCTATCGTTTTTCTTCAACTCTCATAATGACTTTTTAGAGGAAGTAGCCAAGTTCCGTGCGGCCCGTCGCCTGTGGGCAAAGATCATGAAAGACCGCTTTGGAGTTACAAATCCGCGCGCTCAAATGCTCCGTTTCCACACGCAAACGGCAGGTTGCACTTTGACGGCTCAACAGCCTGAAAACAACATAGTGCGCGTGGCTCTTCAGGCCATGGCAGCCGTGCTCGGCGGCACTCAATCGCTTCACACCAACAGCTTCGATGAGGCACTGGCCTTGCCTACGGAAAGGAGTGTCCGCATAGCCCTCAGGACTCAACAGGTAATTGGTTATGAGTCAGGAGTTGCCAACACTGTCGATCCTTTAGCAGGAAGCTATTATATAGAATGGCTCACGAATGAGATAGAGCGTCAAGCCCAGGAATATATCAAAAAGATCGACGACTTGGGCGGCATGGTGGTGGCTATAGAGAAGGGTTATGTGCAGCAGCAAATCCAGGATGCGGCTTATTCCTACCAGAGGGCTGTGGAAGAGGGCGAACAAATAGTTGTGGGGGTTAACAAATTTCAGGCTGCCGAGGAGGGCGAGCGCCCCGAGATCCTCAGGGTTGATCCTAAAGTTGCAGAAGAGCAGATAAAAAAGCTTAAGGCCCTCCGCACGAGGCGCGATAACCTGCGTGTCAAGGAGACTCTCGAGCTACTTCGGGAGGCCGCGAGGGACAGCTCCATAAACCTCGTGCCTCGGATATTAGATGCTGTTAAGGCTTACGCCACTGAAGGTGAAATATGTGGTGTTCTTCGCGAAGAATTCGGCGAATATCGCGAGAGCGTCGTCTTGTGATGCCGCCAATGAGTGGGAGGGGATAATCTATGGAAGGCCGCAAGATAAGGGTTATAATAGCGAAGCCGGGTTTGGACGGACATGACAGAGGGGCTAAGGTGGTGGCTCGCGCGCTGCGCGATGCCGGCATGGAAGTCATTTACACAGGCTTGAGACAAGCGCCCGAGCAGATCGTCGAAACTGCCATACAAGAGGACGCCGACGCCATTGGGCTTTCTATCCTCTCTGGTGCCCATGAGTACTATTTTAGAAGGGTGATCGAGCTGTTAAAAGAAAAGAACGCAGCCGATATCATCGTTTTTGGTGGCGGCGTCATTCCAGAAGAGGATGTATCAACTCTGCTTAATATGGGCGTTAAGGCAGTATTCGGTCCTGGAACATCCACTAAGGATATTATAGAATGGCTAAAGGGAGCAGTAGGATCAAGGCGCTTTGCCGAGGTGTAAATTATTAAAGGCTGAACTCTTATGTGCCAAGGGGAGGTGAATTCTTTGAAGCCTATATGCGTTGATCATATTGGAATAGCGGTTAAAAGCATCGATGAGACGTTAAAGTTATGGGAGGGAGTGCTCGGCATCAAGTGCACGGGAAGGGAAGAGGTACCTGATCAGAAGGTAGTGACAGCCTTTCTTCCCCTGGGCGACACAGAGATAGAATTGCTCGAGGGGACCTCGAGCGATAGCCCTGTGACGCAGTTTCTGGAAAGGCGAGGAGAAGGTCTCCATCATATAGCGATACGCGTTGAAAGTATAGAAGAAGCCATAAGAGAGCTCAAAGCTAACGGGATTCGCCTGACTGACGAAAAACCTCGCTACGGAGCTGGCGGGGCAAGGATCGCTTTCGTTCATCCAAAAGCTGCAAACGGTGTGCTGTTAGAACTTTCAGAGCGCAAACGTTAAAAGGGGGTTGGGGTTATGCCTGAAAAGGGCATAGATGTCCTGTGCGAAGACCTTTTGAAGAAGAGGGAGACAGTGAAGCAGGGCGGCGGGAGCAAGGCCATAGAGAAGCAGCATGAAAAGGGCAAGCTCACCGCCAGGGAGCGAATTGAAAAACTTTTAGATCCTGGGAGTTTTGTGGAGATCGATGAATTCGTCGAACATCGCTGCACGCTCTTTGACCTCGATAAGAGGAAGTATTTGGGCGATGGTGTGGTTACGGGCTTTGGCACCGTCGACGGGCGATTGGTTTATGTCTACAGTCAAGATTTTACCGTAATGGGCGGTTCGCTCGGCGAGATGCACGCCAAGAAGATCTGGAAGGTGCAGGACTTGGCTTTGCAGAATGGCGCCCCTATAATCGGCATCAACGATTCAGGCGGTGCCCGCATTCAGGAGGGAGTGGATGCCCTTTCTGGTTACGGCGGGATATTTTTCCGCAACGTAAAAGCGAGCGGAGTGGTCCCTCAGCTTTCAGTCATAGCCGGTCCTTGTGCAGGTGGAGCGGTATACAGTCCTGCACTTACGGACTTTGTTTTTATGGTAGACAAGGTCGGCATTATGCACATCACCGGCCCTGCGGTCATAAAGGCTGTAACCGGCGAAGATGTGACATCTGAGCAGATAGGAGGAGCGCTAACTCACAACCAGACCTCAGGCGTCGCCCACTTCTTTGCCTCAAGTGAGGATGAATGCTTCACGCAAGTTCGTACTCTACTTTCATACCTTCCGAACAACAACGTGGAAGAGCCGCCCGTAATCGACACCGGCGATGATCCCTATCGAGGGGACGTGTCATTACGCGAAATCGTCCCCACTAACCCGAATAAGAGTTATCGAGTTCACGACGTTATCACCCGCGTAGTTGATTCGGGCATCTTCTTCGAGGTTCAGCCTCTTTATGCCAGGAACATGGTCACCGGCTTTGCGCGGTTGGGCGGCAGGGTTATAGGGATAATCGCCAATCAGGCTGCTCACCTTGCGGGGTGCCTGGATATCGATGCCTCAGATAAGGCGAGTCGCTTCATCCGTTTCTGCGATGCCTTTAATATTCCTATAGTGACCTTTGTTGATGTCCCAGGGTATCTACCGGGCACGGCGCAGGAATACGGCGGTATAATTCGCCACGGCGCCAAGATGCTTTATGCCTATTCAGAGGCCACGGCGCCGAAGATAACGGTGATCCTCAGGAAGGCTTATGGCGGCGCGTACTTAGGCATGTGCAGCAAAGACCTCGGGGCCGATGTGGTCTTGGCTTGGCCTCAGGCTGAAATAGCGGTGATGGGGGCAGAGGGAGCGGCGAATATCATCTTTCGCAAAGAAATAGAGGAAGCCGAGGATAAGGAAGCAGCCTTAAAACAAAAGATAGAGGAATACAGAGAGGCCTTTGCCAACCCTTATATCGCGGCATCTCGTGGCTTCGTAGATCGCGTGATACTGCCAGAAGAGACGAGGGGGGCCATCTATCAGGCGCTGCTTTTGAACGAAGGAAAGCGCGAGCAGCGACCTAAGCGAAAGCACGGTATAATCCCCAATTGAGGAGGCTCCTTTAGATGGTGGACCTGGTTTCTCACTTTGAAGCAGGTATCTCGGGGGCGTTTCTGCTTTCTATAATTGCTTTTAGCACCGTGTTCATCGTGCTCGTAGGGCTTACGCTTGTTATTTACTGTGTCAGATTCCTATCTATTTCCAAAAAGGGTGTAAGTGGCGGTGGTGTGGGCTCGGTGTCTGCATCTGCGCCTCAAATCCCACCTCAGTCTACGCCAGTTCAGCAACCTCCAATGATTACATCGCGGGAGGAAGGCGCCGCAGGAGAGGAGCTGGTCGCTGTAATCGCGGCGGCCGTTGCGGCTTCGGCAAGCGCGTGGGCACCGAGAGTGCCTACCTCTCCAGCGGTTGTGGCCAAATTCAACCTTTGGAAAGCGGCGGCGCGTGCGGAACAGATGGAAGGCTTTGAAGAGTAGGGTTTTCTGAATTAGATTATCAATCAAGAACCGATCGATCAGGAGGGATAAAGTTACATGTCCAGGAGATTTCGTATTATAGTCAATGACAGAGCATATGAAGTGGAAGTGGAAGAACTTGGCGAAGGAAGTGTGCGAGTGTCCTCTCAGCCGACGCAGGCCTATACTCCGCCCGCACCTGTTACTCCGGCGCCAGTGGCTCAAACTCAGCCCGTATCGCCCGCACCAGTTGCCCCGGCACCTGCCCCATCTCCAGCGCCATCAACTCCGGCTCCCGCCGGTGCTACAACTGTATCTGCCCCCATGCCAGGTAAAATCCTCAAGGTCTCTGTGCAGCCCGGGTCGACCGTTAAATCCGGCGAATTGCTTTTAGTTTTAGAAGCAATGAAGATGGAGAACGAAGTACTTTCCCCCGCATCTGGAACCGTTAAAGAAGTTCGCGTGAAAGCGGGTGACTCTGTCAACACTGGCGATACGCTCGTGATTATTGCTTAGGGGGGAACGAGATGGATCTCTACTTTACAGCTCTAAAAGGTATTTTGGGCCAGTCTGGCCTTATGGGCCTTACCGGAGGCAATGTTGTGATGCTTATCGTGGCTTTTATCCTGCTATACCTCGCTATCGTCAAGGGTTTTGAACCCCTCCTCCTTGTGCCTATAGCCACCGGATGTATCTTGGTCAACTTACCTTTAAGCGGCATCATCGACGAGGGCGGTTTTCTGCGCTATGTATCATATGGTGTCGAACACGAGATCTATCCAATTATCATTTTTATGGGCATAGGCGCCCTTACGGATTTTGGTCCTCTCTTGGCTAATCCCATTACCTTTCTTCTCGGAGCTACGGCCCAACTCGGCGTATTCGTAGCCATATTTGGAGCCCTACTTTTGGGCTTTTCGGTCAAAGAAGCTGCCTCCATCGCCATAATAGGCGGCGCTGATGGTCCCACTGCGATTTATCTCACAGTGAAGCTGGCACCGCAGATTTTGGGAGCTGTAGCAGTGGCGGCTTACAGCTATATGTCGCTTGTGCCGCTTATACAGCCACCTGTCATACGAGCGCTTACCACCAAGGCCGATAGAGGGATAAAGATGGAGCAGCTACGCCCGGTTAGCAAGTTGGAACGGGTGATATTTCCTATAGTGTCCACTGTGGCCACAGGGCTTATACTTCCAAGTGCGGTGCCGTTGCTCGGTGTGCTCATGTTCGGCAATCTGCTTAGAGAGTGCGGAGTGACGGAACGACTCAGCCATGCGGCTCAGAACGAGATATTAAATGCCACTACGATATTTTTGGGATTGAGCGTTGGAGCCACCATGGATGCGCCGCACTTTTTGACCTCTGCCACTATAAAGATCATAGCGCTTGGCCTGGTGGCATTCATCTTCAGCACGGCAGGTGGCGTCGTCTTCGGCCAGATTATGAAGGTGCTTTCGGGCGGTAAAATAAACCCTATGATAGGAGCCGCTGGCGTATCGGCTGTCCCTATGGCGGCGCGCGTCGTTCAGCGAATGTGCCAGAGGGAATATCCTTCCAACTTCCTACTCATGCACGCTATGGGCCCGAATGTGGCTGGAGTCATCGGCACTGCTGTCGCTGCGGGCACGATGCTCACATTGCTCTCAATGTAACGCAAAGTTTTTGGCGCGAAGAATCGGAGATAAAACGCTGATATGAGGACGGCGGCAATTCCCGCGCTTTTTTTGCGTTGTCGCCGTCCTTATGTTGTCGC
>LGFQ01000138.1 GCA_001508935.1 Synergistales bacterium 54_24 | reverse complement strand
TTAGCCAAATTGTTAGCCACCACATCCAGCGCCTTCTCCTGAACCAACATTGCGGATGCGCCGGCATATATGCCTCTGTACACAAAAATTCCCCCTCAAGCGTGCCTGGTTCCCTTTTTGAAGGCCGACATCACGGTCCCTGATCTCTTGAGGTTATCCAACTCCTCTAAGGCTTTGCCGGTCCCCAGGGCCACACATTCGATGGGATGTTCTGCCACGTATGTGGGAATATGAGTATGCTCAAATATCAGCTCCGGCAGCCCTCTGAGCAACGACCCTCCGCCGGCCAAAACGATCCCTCTGTCAATAATATCGGCAGATAGCTCCGCAGGGGTTAGCTCTAACACGTGCCGAATCCCCCTGATTATGGAGAGCACGGAGTCCTCAATTGCCTCCATCACGTCGTCGCTCGTCACCTCAACCTGCTTGGGTAGACCTTGAACTATATCTCTTCCCTTTACGCTCATCCGCATGACTTCGCCGCTTCTATAGCACGTGCCTATCGTGGTTTTTATGGTCTCTGCGGTCTGCGCCCCTATTTCTAAGTTGAACTTCTTGCGCACCATCCTGACGATATCTTCATCGAATTCGTCTCCCGCTATGCGCAGTGCCTCAGCCACTACGATACCTCCCAAGGAGATCACCGCGATGTCGGTCGTGCCACCACCGATATCGACCACCATGTTGCCCCTCGGTTCACCCACGTCCAAGCCTGCTCCAATCGCGGATGCCATAGATTCTTCAATGAGATAGGCTTCTTTTGCTCCTATCTCGATAGCCGCCTCCAAGACGGCCAGCCGCTCCACTCCGGTTGCGCCAGACGGTACTGAGACCATTACGCGGTGTCGGAAGAGCCGGCTCAAACCTGGCGTTATCTTTTTCACAAAATATCGTAACATCGCTTCCGTGATTGTATAATCAGCTATCACACCATCACGCAGCGGACGCACGGCTACCACATGCCCGGGGGTCCGCCCGAGCATGCGCTTCGCTTCCGCCCCAACCGCCAGGATCTTATTTGTGTTCTGGTCAATCGCCACAACAGACGGCTCGTGAAGCACCACACCTTTGCTCTTTACAAATACGAGGACAGTGGCAGTCCCCAGATCGATACCTATATCCATGCTCCACACGTCGGAAACCTCCTCGCTCTCTTCGCCGTAAAAAACGACCTTGCAACTGAAATTATAAACATCATGCCTCACACATCCCATGGCGATGGGCAATATCCCACACGCCATAAGAAAAGCCCCTGTGGAGGCGCAGTCGGCCCGGCCTCGAGGCGCGACCCATCCAAAAGCAACCTCTCAAAGGCCTCAAGGCTGATCTTGCCACAGCCCAAGAGGTCGACGGTGCCTACTATAATGCGAACCATGTGGGTAAGAAAAGCATCCCCGCGAAAGCGCAACCAGCACAACGCTCCATGCCGTCTGAACTTGGCAACGTGAAGGGTGCGGGTGGCATCTTGTGGACACTCGGAGGTCTCGCAAAAGGCCGCAAAGTTATGCCGCCCCAAAAGCAGAGCGCATGCCCTCTTCACTTTCTCTTCGTCCCATGGCTTTCTCCTCCACCAGACATAACGGCGCAACTGCGGGTAGCAATAGGGCGCCTGCCATGTAAAATATACGTATTCCCGCCAACAAGCGCTAAAGCGGGCATGGAACCCTTCGGACGCCCGCGCCACCCGCACCACCGCCACGTCCGAAGGGAGATTTCCTTGAAGGGCCAACCGCAGCCTTTCCGCCTGCCATTCCTTCATCAGAGAAAAGGATATGACTTGGCGCCTGGCGTGAACTCCCGCATCCGTCCTTCCAGCAGCTGCCACGTTCACTCCTTCGCCCCCTTCCAAGCGAGAAAGGGCATTTTCGAGAGCCTCTTGAACCGTCGGCAGCCCCTTTTGTCTCTGGAAGCCGAAAAACGCACCGCCGTCATAGCTGATCTCGGCAGCATATGCAACCATAGCGTTTAAGCCCACCTGTCCACGTAGATAAAGACTAAAGTGACAATGACTACAAAGATCAGAGCAAGCGTATCCGACAAAGACCAACACAAGGGGTACATTCTGCTTCTTCCGACTCCGCCCCTATACCCGCGCGCCTCCATGGCGACAGCGAGTTCGTCAGCCCGCTTGAAGACGATGACGAAAAGGGGCACCAAGACGGGTATGAAGGCGCGCAGCCTCTTTATGATCCCGCCTTGATCCAGTTCCGCACCTCTCGCAAGCTGTGCCTTCATGATGCGATCTGTCTCATTCAGTAATGTAGGAATAAAGCGCAACGCTATGGTCATCATCATGGCCAACTCATGGGCCGGAAATCCCAAGGGCTTCAAAGGCGAAAGCAAGCGCTCCAATCCGTCGGCCAGCTCCATCGGGCTGGTAGTGAGCGTCAGGAGGTTCGCGAAAAGCACGAGAAAGATAAGCCTGAGGCCCATCCTCACGGCAAGGTTTGCGCCTTGGCTGGTTATGGTCAAAAACCCCAACTTGAAGAGGGCATCTCCTCCGGTAAAGAAAAGATGCACGATGGCCGTAAAGGCCACGAGGATCAATACAGGCCGCGCGGAGCGGACCAGAACCTTAAGCGATAAGCGAGAAA
>LGFQ01000137.1 GCA_001508935.1 Synergistales bacterium 54_24 | reverse complement strand
ACAAAAGCGTGGCCCGCAGAGAGTTTCTTCGCATTCTCTATCGCCACGTCGACCAAATCTTTCGCATTTCCGTCGTATCGCACCAGACACGGGCCGGAGGACTCGCAGAAAGCGATACCGAATTCGAGCGCAGGCGCCGACGTGACCAGCGCCTCATAGATATCCTCCACGGTCTTGATGAAATGGCTTTGCCCTAAGATGATGTTGCACCCTTCAGGTATCTCCAGCTGTACAATCTGCCATTTTAATTCCGCCAAAACTGATCACCCCTTGCATTGTATTAGCTTTAAAAAACTATCTTCCAAAAGCCACTGGGCAAGTTCCGCAAAACCCGCTTCTTTAGCCGGGGGTATGACTTTATGGGCGATCTCAAGCAGCTGAGGCGGTGCACTCGATACGACGACGCGAAGGTCGGCGACCTGAAGCAGCTCGAGGTCGTTCATATGATCCCCCACCGCCACGACAATATCAAGAGGGTCATTCGCGAGGGAAAGAAACCTCTTCAAGGTATTTCCCTTCGAGGTTCCCGGAGGGATCACGTCGATAAAACTGTTTCCCGCCATGGTGACGTTGGCCAAACCGGAGAGCTCACGCTTTAGGCGTTCGACGAGCCCTCTTATGTCCTCCTCACACCGCTTATCTATAGTATAAAAGATCACCCTGTAAACAGGTTCGTCTATATGGGGCGAAGAAATCCTTTCCACGGGCAGGCCAAGGGAAGAAAAATAAGCAATGGTGGCGAAGTCATCTGATCTGCAAAAGACCCTCTCATCGCCAAAGACTTGGACCTTTAACGATGAATCCCACCCGATCTTCAACGCTTTATCCGCAGCCTCTGGCGGGAGCAGAGCCTCCCACATGACCTCACCGTTAAGATAATCCATCAACCTCGCCCCGTCATAGAGGATAGCCGGCCTCATCGCTCCGATGATTTCGAGGTGGGGCTTGGCCGACGCCAAAATCCTCCCCGTGGCACCCATAATCCGCCATCCGCGCTCGATCAGAAGCCTGCATGACCGCGCCACAACTTCAGGCACGCTATCGCGACTTACCAAAGTGCCATCCAGATCGCACACCAAAAGCCGTTCGCCCACACACTTCCCTCCTCTTTCCATCGCATCTCTTGGCCGTGCGACGGCAAAGGTAACCCCTCCGGGATATAAAGCTATTTTACTCTGCTTTCCATCTCCAAAACAACACTGCATTTAAACCACCCCCGCGCAACCGTCGGAGACACGGGCCAAAACAATGCACAGTGGAGACCTGCGGATATTGCCAAGCCGGCAGCACATCATTCCTTCTGGACTACCGAATTACCGACTGCCCACAAGTCGCTTGTTTGAAAACCAAAAGCAGAACTACCGCAGCTGGCTACATTCTGATAAAATATTTACCAAGGCTCCAATCACAAATGGGAGGTGATCGCATTGAGGAGAGCAATAGCTGTAACTGTCGCCATGGTGCTGGCGTTCACAGCCAGCGGTGCAATAGCCCAGGAAACGATCAAGGTCGGTTACCTGGCAGCGCTCACAGGGGACTGGGCTGCTTATGGTCAAACCGAACTCAAATCGGCCCAGCTCGCAGTGGACGAGATTAACGGGAAAGGCGGCGTGTTGGGGAAAAAGTTAGAACTTGTGCCCTACGACTTCAGGACCCGGGCCGAGGACGCGGTGAACGCCGTGCGCAGGATGATAGAACAGGATAAGGTGTATGCCATAATCGGGGCCAACGGCAGCGGCATAAACATAGCCACTGCGCCCGTCGTCAACCGCGCCGGCGTATCGCAAATCGGAACAGTATCAACCAACCCATTTGTCACCGTAGATAACGACGGGAAGGTGCGCCCCTACTCCTTCAGGATCTGCTTCACAGATCCTTACCAGGGAAAGGTGCTCGCATATCTCGCCGCTCAAGAGATGGGCAAAAAGAAGGCTGCCATCCTCTACGATGTGGGCAACGAATACTCTCAGGGCCTGCGCGAATTCTTTATCAAGAGCTTCACGGACTATGGCGGTGAAATCGCTTCCGACTTGGGCTTTCGAGGCGCTGTAGATGTGGACTTTAGGGCCCAGCTCACAGAGATCAGAAACTCCGGCGCAAACGTACTGGTGCTTCCCAACATGGGCAAGGAGATGGCCCTCACCATAAAGCAAGCGAGGGAACTCGGCATGGCCGACCTTTTGATCATAGGCGGCGACGGATATGCCGACTTCATGTGGGAAATCGCCGGCAGCGCAATGGAAGGCACCTATTGGGTTAACCATGTGGCTCCCGAAGACCCGGCCATGCAGCCGTTCTTCACCGCATACAAGGAAAAATACAATGACGAATGCAAAGAGTTCGTGAATGGCGTCCTTGCATATGATTCGGTATACTGGCTGGCGGACGCTATAGAAAGGGGCGGCAAGGTCGACAGGAAAGCCGTCAGGGATGCCCTCGAAAGCACAAAGGGGCTCCAACTTCATCATGCCGTGCTCACAATAGACCCGGCAGACCACAACCCGAAAGACAAAGATGCCGTGATACTTGAGTGCAAAGACGGGAAAGCGAAATTCTATAAGAAGGTCAGGCCGGAGTAAACCCGCATCGCTTTCGGATGCCGCGGGCAGAATTTTACGGAGGCGGGGTGT
>LGFQ01000136.1 GCA_001508935.1 Synergistales bacterium 54_24 | reverse complement strand
TCTCCTTCCTGAAAGATGTATTTTCGGCGATCTTGAAGGCTCCTGCGGAAAATGCGATCACCCGCAAGGAGGCATTCGACGCCAACGACAACTTTTTCCTCCTCCTTTATGGCGATCTGTTGGGCATCCCAAACCCCATTTCCTATTACGCCTTGGAGCTTTTGCCGTACCTGGCCCCCGAGATTGAAGGGTGGGAAAGAAGGATCCAAAACAGGGCTTCGGTGATAGAGGAAAAGGCTGCCCAATTTAACTTCTGATGTTAGCGGAGTCGCCTCGGCGAGGCGACAAAAGGAAGCGCAAATATGGAAAAATTGGCAGAAAAGCTAAAAAGCCGCAGCTTTGTCTTCTTCGGAGGCAAGGGCGGCACAGGGAAGACCACATGCGCTGCGGCTTTTGCCCTGCGTGCGTCGCGCGACGGGAGGAAAACCCTCATAGCCTCCACCGATCCTGCTCATTCTCTGTCGGACATCTTCGGCGTCGCCATAGGGCCTAAAGAAAGGCCTATATCCCACGGACTCTACGGCATAGAGATAGATCCCGAAGAAGAGGCAAAGAAATACATCACTCGCGTCAAAGAGCAGATGCAGGGCGTGGTGAGCAGTGTCATCATCCAGGAGATAGAAAGGCAGATAGACGCGGCATACCTGTCGCCCGGCTCTGAGGAGGCCGCCACATTCGATAAGTTCGTGGAGTTGATGGATGAGGCAGGAAATCCCTACGACCTCATCGTCTTCGACACAGCTCCTACCGGCCACACGTTGAGGCTTCTCACCCTGCCGGAGATATTGGGGGCATGGATGGACAGCCTCATCGCGCGCAGGAGCCGCGCCGTAAAGCTCCTCAGGATGACCTCGAGCGGCCCAAAAGACGACCCCATCATAAAAGTATTAGAGAAGAGAAAGACCAGCTTCGAGAAGGCACGGGCCATCTTGACAGATCGTTCCATCACGAGCTTCGTTTTCGTCATAAACGCAGAGAAGTTGCCCGTAGCTGAGACCGCAAAAGCCCTTTCTCTCCTTCGCAAATACGGAATAGCAGCAGAAGGCATCGTCATAAACAAGGTAATTCCCCCCGAAGCCGGAGGACTCTTGGAGAAGCGACGGGCAATCCAAGAAAAATATCTGGCGGAGGCGCGCACGAAGTTTTCCGACCTTTGGATCGCCGAGATCCCCTTGCTCGACAGCGACGTAGATGGCATAGAAGGGCTTTTGAGGGTCGCGGCATTCCTATAAGCTGTTAAGCCGCCTACATGAATGCTTCCCGCCGGCAATCTATTTTTGAAGCCTTTTTAAGTTTTTGATATAATCGGCTTATACAGACCCCAAAGTAAAGGAGTGTGAATCGATGATTCTCTTGCCTCGAGAAGGAGAAAAGGACGTCTCTGTCGTCTTAACTGGAGCAGCCGGTCAAGGTATACAGACGGCGGAGGAGGTCTTGGGCAAGGTCCTAAAGCGAAGCGGGTTCCACATCTTCGCCACACGCGAATTCATGTCTCGCGTGAGAGGTGGGAACAACTCCACCGAGATCCGCGTCTCTTCACAGAGGGTGAGGGCCTTTGTGGATCGGATCGACCTCCTCGTGTGCCTGAACAAAGGCCTAAGGGATTACCTGAAGGGGCGCATAGGCGATAGGACAGTGATCGTGGGCGACGCAGAGGAGATGGGAGACGAGCTGGCCGGGCGCGGCCTTCGTTTTTTTCACGTCCCACTGTCGTCGATGGCCAAGGAATTGGGAAACCCGGTCTATGCCAATGTGGTAGCCGCAGGAATAGTAGCTGCCCTCTTCGATGTGGACTTCTCCTTGATGGAAGGCTTTTTCGAGGAGCGCTTCGGGGCACGGGGCGGCGATGTGGTCTCGAAGAACACCGAGGCGGCCCGCAAGGGGTATGAGATCGCTCGCGGCCTGGCTAAGGAGATCTCTGTCAAGGTGGATCGCGACACAGTGGCCGCTTCCGAGTACCTGCTGAGCGGAAGCGACGCCGTGGCGCTCGGAGCCATAGCGGGCGGTTGCAATATGGCGTTCGGCTACCCCATGTCTCCAGCGACGGGAGTGCTCTCCTTTTTATCGCAGCGGGCCGAGGAGTTCGGCATCGTGACGGAGCAGACGGAGGACGAGATCTCCGCAATGAACATGGCCCTGGGCGGCTGGTACGCCGGCGGGCGCGCCATGGTGACGACATCAGGCGGAGGATTCGACCTGATGAGCGAAGGGCTATCTTTAGCGGGCATAGCGGAGAGTCCCATGGTAATCCATCTGGGGCAACGCCCCGGCCCAGCTACGGGGCTCGCCACGCGCACCGAACAAGCGGACCTGGAACTGGCCCTCTACGCTGGGCATGGGGAGTTCCCCAGGGCAATCCTCGCTCCCGGGTCCATAGAGGAGGCGTTTTACATGACCCAGCACGCCTTCAACCTGGCCGCCCGTTACCAGGTGCCCGTCTTCGTCCTTACGGACCAATATCTCTTGGATTCCTCCTATAACGCCCCGAGGCTCTCTTTCGATGGCTTGAAGGTAGAAAAACATATCGTAAAAACCGACAAAGACTACAAACGCTACCTCATCACCGATGACGGCGTCTCACCCAGAGGGATACCGGGTTACGGTGAAGGCCTAATAGCCTTCGACAGCAACGAGCATGG
>LGFQ01000135.1 GCA_001508935.1 Synergistales bacterium 54_24 | reverse complement strand
TCGGAAGAGCTGGCGTGGGCTGAGGTGTGCGAGCGCCTCAATGCCGTGGGGAAACTCTTTTATCGTCGCAGGTGGAGAAATACGAAGAAAAAGAGCGGCAACATCTCCGACTTTTGCAGAAGATGGGGCAAGGATTATCGCTACATGGTAGTCTTCGACGCCGACAGCGTAATGAGCGGAGAGGCCTTGGTGAAGATGACGTGCACCATGGAAGCAAATCCAAAGATCGGGATATTGCAAACGGCTCCGAGGGCTGTGAGGAGGCGCACCCTTTACGGTCGCATCCAACAATTTGCGAGCCACGTCTATGGCCCGCTTTTTACGGCCGGCCTCCATTTCTGACAGCTCGGCGACGCGCAATATTGGGGGCATAACGCCATTATCCGCGTTGAGGCGTTCATGAAGCATTGTGCCCTCCCCAAGTTAGCCGGAAAGCCTCCGTTGGGGGGAGAGATTTTGAGCCATGACTTCGTCGAGGCAGCTCTCATGAGGAGGGCCGGCTTCGAGGTCTGGTTGAGCCACAACCTTCCGGGCAGTTACGAGGAGGTCCCTCCGACGTTGTTGGAGGAGCTTTCGCGAGACCGCCGGTGGTGTCAAGGTAACCTCCAGCATGTGAGGCTGTTTATGCTGAAAGGGATAATCCCGACTCATCGTTTTCTTTTTTTAAACGGCGCCATGATATACGGCTCTGGCTTGTTATGGTTCTGTTTCATATTGATGAGTTCGCTCGAGGCCATCTTGGAGGTTTTGATCGAACCTGTCTATTTCCCAGCGGAGCACGCCCTCTTTCCCCAATGGCCCGTGTGGTATCCTCAGTGGGCGTTGATACTCCTGGTTACGACGTTGATCATTCTCTTTCTCCCAAAGCTCTTGGGTGTCTTTTTGGTCTTGATCAAGGGGGAGGCCCGTCTTTTCGGCGGTGTGAGGAGGCTTTTTATGAGCATGATCCTCGAGGTGCTTTTTTCCATCTTGTTTGCCCCCGTAAAGATGCTATTTCACCCTAAATTCCCGAGCATTTTATAACTATGAAGGCCTAAGAACCTGAAGGCAAGCCACTTTGTAGCGTTGTTTCCCTTGCAAACCCCCTCATGAATAGTTATAATCATAACTATGAAAGGGGGGTCCTGCATGACCTATCGCGTTCATCATGTCAACAAGAAAACCGGCGTCACCTACGTCTATGAAGCCACCTCATTTTGGGATAAGGAAAAGAGACAGCCGCGCAACAGACAGGTCTGTATAGGTAAGATAGACCCCATAACAGGCGAGTTTGTTCCCTCTAAGCGCCTGAACCAGGTTCAAGCGGCCGTCAGGGATCCGGCCGTCACAGCCACCGCGGTGGTGGTAGGGCCGACACTGCTGTTAGATAAGATCACCGCTGAACTCAAACTGGAGGAGATCTTGAAAGCCTCTTTCCCCAAGGCATACAGACAGATCCTATCTATGGCCTACTATATAGCAGCCAGAGGCGGACCCCTCTGCCATTTGCAAGCCTGGAGCAAAAGCCATGCCCATCCCTTCGGCCAGGAGCTGACCAGCCAGCGCAATAGCGAGATCTTGCACAGCTTAGGAGTTGATGGTCAAAAGACCTTCTTCAAGAGGTGGGCTAAAGAGGTCCTGGAAAACGATTACCTATGTTATGACATCACCTCCGTTTCTTCCTACGGGGAGTTGAACGAATATCTCAAGTACGGCTACAACCGGGACAGGGAGAGCCTGAGGCAGATCAACTTAGCACTTCTCTTCGGTCAGAGAAGCCAGTTGCCCATCTACTACCACCGGCTGCCTGGCAACATAAGCGACGTCAGCACGCTGCGCCACTTCTTAAAGACCTGGAATCACCTTGAGCTACCCAAATTGCACCTCGTGCTGGACAAAGGCTTTTACAGCCAGAGAAACGTAGATGACCTGCTGGAGGCGCGATACAGGTTCATCTTGGCAGTTCCAATGCGTAAATGGGTGCAGAACCTGATTGACCAAGCAAGGACAACTATCCAAGACCCGGACAATTACCGAAAGATAGAGGGCGAGATCTTATACGTGCATACGAAACTATACCCTTGGGGAAGAGGACGGCGGCGCTGTTATGTGCACCTTTACTACAACGCTCATGCCTCAGCCGAAAGTGTCGACAGCTTCACCGAAGATCTGCTGACCTATAAGGAAGAGCTGGAAAGAGGAGAGTTAGTGAGCGACCATGCAGATGCTTACCAGACCTTCTTCACCGTTAAGGAGACTCCAGTACGGGGTCGCAAAGTGCTTTTTAACAAAGAAGCCATTCAGAAATACCGTAACCGGTATGCTGGCTTCTATGTGCTTCTCACCAACGATATCAAAGATCCGGTGGAAGCCCTGCGGGTTTACCGGGATAAAGACTATGTGGAGAAATGTTTTGACGACCTCAAAAACCAGTTGGATATGAAACGACTCCGCATTCACACCTCCTCGACTATGGATGGCCGACTCTTCGTCCAGTTCATAGCTTCCATCTATATGAGCGCCCTGCGCAAAAAGATGCGCGACGCCGGCTTAACTGAGAAGTACACTGTCCGGGAACTGCTCTTGGAGATGGAGACGTTGATTCAAGTTCGCTATTCGGGCAAGTACGGGCATATCCTCACGGAAGTTACTAAGCCACAGCGTCAAATTA
>LGFQ01000134.1 GCA_001508935.1 Synergistales bacterium 54_24 | reverse complement strand
TCGCAGGGGTTAGAATGCGCAATCCACAGCGTGCGCTCCGCCATGTCTATGATCATAGAGTAAACAGACGAAAGCCTCTTTCCTTCCGGGTCGCGAGGGTCCTCATGGCGGCATATTGAGTCAGGCGC
This sequence comes from Synergistales bacterium 54_24, assembly GCA_001508935.1. Classification (GTDB taxonomy): domain Bacteria; phylum Synergistota; class Synergistia; order Synergistales; family Thermosynergistaceae; genus Thermosynergistes. Next base: position 2,530 of record LGFQ01000134.1, on the reverse strand, counting down.
GTTAGTATGATCTCGCAGAAACGTGCTCATCATTTTTATATTAATACTACCACTGTGTTCTCGGATAAGTCGCTTTATGCGCCCCAACCTGTGAAACGTATCAGGCAGAATAACTTTGCCATGATCGTGCACCCCCACCAATCGCAAAGAGGTGAAGTGATTGGTATGGGCGATATATCCATCATCGGCGTAGAGCACGTCGAAATCCTCAGGGGCAAATTCTATATCGATTATCTCTCCGTCTGCAGTGCCCACCAAGAAGTTGGCCGAACTTGCCCGCTTCGCCCGTGCCACGGCCTCCACCGCGTCGCCAAGTGTGGGTGCGTTTAAGACTTCTCTTAGGATGACGAATATGGGCACGCCCATTCCCCTCTTTCCAGTGGACAAGGCATTGTGACACACGCCTAATCCGGCTGAGTTTAAGCCTTTACCGCTGACCATGCCGGCTTCGGCCAAAATCAGAAGTGAGGGGGCAGGAGGCTGAGTTACCTCGAGGAGAACGAGCGCATCCCTTTGAGGGGCGATCCAGTCCCAATTTTGAGCCACGTAAGCCTTGTTGTCCTGGGCAATCCATGGCGTTATGCCTAAGCTTGTGCAGCCATCAGCATCCAAGGCGATCTCGCTGCGGGCATTCAATGTGAGGATGTCTTCAAAATCGACCCCCGACCCTGCAGCTATCCCTTTCATTTCTAAGAGGACTTCAGCTGCATACTCTTCAATGTCGGGCAAGAAGGTCTCGGAGAGTTTGCGCGCCTCGTTCCATCCCATCCCGGAGAACGCTTCAAACATACGGCTGTAATTTCGAATGCTAATTGCGATCTTATCCTTGGCTGCTGCTCCGTGTCTCTCTCCCCGCTCGAAGGCTCCTCCTGATATAACGATGCGCTCGTATTTCTTTGCCATCTGATCTCCTCCCTTGTGTCTTTACGCCAAAAGACGAAGGTGCAAAAAAACGAATGTGTTTCACCTTTCGTCCCGTAAGGGTTAATATACTACAAATGGGAGCTTGAAACGATTAGGAGGAAGGTGATGTGCCCGTAAGATTAAAGAATGCCGCTTAAGTGTCGCTTGACAAAGGTTAGGGCTTGGCATTGAGCCATTGAGGGACTCAAAGGGGGAGAACAATGAATCTTAGTGAATTAACTAATAAGGTGCAGGAACTAGCGTATCAGTATGAAAGGCAATACGGTGGTTGCAGTCAGTGCGTCGTCGGTGCTTATAAGACTGCTTTGGGGACGATAAGCGACGATGTCTTTAAGGCTGCGACTGGCTTAGCGGGCGGAATTGGTTTAACTGGAAGCGCCTGTGGTGCTTTGACCGGTGGTGTAATAGTTATAAGCACATTTATCGGTAGAGATTTTAACAACTTTGCTGATCCCAGCGGAGATAGGCGTAAGACGTTTAGATTAGCAGCTAAGCTTGTGGATCGTTTCAAAGAGGAATACGGAAGTACAATCTGTCACGATATACAAACGAAACTAATGGGTAGACCATTTAATCTCCGAGATAAAGAGGATTATAAAGAATTCCTCGCAGCCGGCGGTCATGAAGATAAGTGCCCCTCGGTTTGTGCTAATACAGTCAAGTGGATTGCTGAGATATTGGCAGATGAAGGCTTGCTGAAGGGAGATTGAGTCAGATGCGGTTAGAGAGCAAAGTCGCAATCGTTACGGGAGCTGCCGGTGGCTTCGGCAGTGAAATCGGACGCATTTTTGCGCGTGAGGGCGCGTCTTTGGTGCTCGCGGACATAAATCACCGTGCGGCCGAAAGCCTTGCAAACGAGTTAAAGGCGCAAGGAACAAAGGTTGTGGCGGTATCTGTCGATGTCGGAGACGAGAAACAGGTTTACGCCATGGTCAACAGAGCCATGAGCGAATTTGGGCAAGTCGATATTTTGATCAATAATGCCGGAATGGGACGTGGCGCCAGGATTCAAGATATCACTTTGGACGATTGGAATCAGCTGTTGCGGCTCAACTTAACGGGGACGTTTCTTTGTTGTAAGGCTGTTATAGACCACATGATCGCCCGAGGATACGGAAAGATCGTAAATATGGCGTCCATCTGTGGCCAAACCGCAAGGCCCGTCGGCGTCGACTATTCGGCTTCGAAGAGCGGAATAATCGGCATCACGAGGACCCTTGCGCTTCAGGTGGCGCCGTACGGGATAAATGTGAATGCCATAGCCCCGGGACCCGTTGCCACCCAGATATTTGAGCGCAATTGGCCCAAGGAGACGGTAGATAAGCTAAAGTCGACAATTCCCTTCAAGCGCGAAGGAACGCCGCGGGATATCGCCAACGCGGCATTGTTTTTGTCGTCAGATGAGGCCGGATGGATCACTGGCGAAGTCATAGCGGTCAACGGTGGAGCGTTCATCGGATAAAAGTTATGGGTATCTGAAAGTGGTTGTTTTGTGCGCCTGGCGGTACCCCTGACGCGATATCTATTTGGATACAATTTTTGGGGTGTCTTGTAACTGATCGCGCGTCGATTGAGTAGAAAACGGTTTGCGTTGGGTGGGAGAGCC
>LGFQ01000030.1 GCA_001508935.1 Synergistales bacterium 54_24 | reverse complement strand
TCAAAATTAAGGAAATGCAGAGGTTTGAAGTTATATGTCAAAAATAGAATTGAACGAAGACTTTCGCAAAGCATTAGATTTCATCCTAATCTCCCGTCATTTTTATAACTATGTACCCGGAAAAGTCCGTGACGATAAGGTTTAAGATGTGATTTGTGCTTGTAATTTTCTCCTTTATTAGTTATAATTATAACTATTAAAGGAGGGGATACTTCATGACTTATCGTGTCCATCATGTCAACAAGAGAACCGGTGTTACCTATGTCTATGAAGCCACATCCTATTGGGACAAGGAAAAGAATCAGCCGCGCAATAAACAGGTATGTATCGGCAAGCTCGATCCGTGTCAACGCCGGGTTAAATTTGACCCATCTGTGCCGGTTTAAAAATGACCCACCCCGGCCTTAAACTAAACATTGGCTTGGGGCTTTTATACAGCCATGGCTTTAGTGGCGCAGGAGCTCTTGGAACAGGAGGTGACAGACTTCTTAGGAAGGGGACACTACGAACAAAGCGAAGATGACACGCACGGTTATCGCAATGGCTATGAACCGAGGAGTTTAAAGACGGCAGAGGACAAGACCACCGTCTTCGTTCCTCATAAACTATTCAACTTATGTTGTATTGTCCAATGCGAGCGAAGATCGATCAGTGGTATATGCGATGTGCCGCAAGAAAACAGGCAGTTTGCGGTTAAGGGTCTTGCGTGGACCATATTCTCGCGGCGTGGATGACCGATGTGATAAAGGTTATAATCTATTATGCGAGAATTTTCGAGGGGGCTCAAGCAATATGGATAAAACTCCGAACGGTCACGTCGGACTTGACAGACGCCGCAGCGGTTTGCTCCTGCACATATCGTCGCTTCCCTCAGCCTTCGGGGTGGGGGATTTTGGGCCTGAGGCTCACCGCTTCGTAAGCTTCTTAGCTGAAGCGGGACAGAGCCTGTGGCAGGTGTTGCCTTTAAACCCCACTGATGGCGGCAGCGATTATTCTCCGTACAGCAGCATATCGGCCTTTGCGGGGAATACATTCTTTATAAGCCCAAAACTTTTAGCAGAAGATGGGCTATTGAAGGGCGAAGAGCTAAAGTCCATAGAAGACAACTCCGACGTGGTGGATTACGACAAAGCAGCAGATTTAAAAGGGCCAATCTTAAAAAAAGCGTGCCAACGCTTTAGGGGCGATCACAACTTCGAGAGCTTTTGTCAGTCCGAGTCTCAGTGGCTCGATGATTATGCCCTTTTTGTGGTTCTGAAGGGAAAGTTCGATAGCAAGAGCTGGGTTGAATGGCCCGATGTATTTAAATATAGAGACGAAAAGGCTTTGGAAGATCTCCTTGAGAGGGAAGCGGAAGCCATACGGCAGGTTAAGGTAGCACAGTATTTGTTTAATCAGCAATGGCAGGCGCTGCATAAGCGGTGTCAGGACCATGACATAACGGTGATAGGCGATATGCCCATTTACGTCAGCCACGATAGCGCTGATGTGTGGTCTCATCAAGAGCTTTTCGACCTCGACGACAAGGGTTACCCGCGCTCGGTTGCCGGTGTACCGCCGGATTACTTCAGCAAGACGGGTCAGCGGTGGGGGAATCCCCTCTATGAATGGGATCTTATGAAGGAGCGTGGATTTGAGTGGTGGCTTTCGCGCTTCGAGCGCAACCTCAGGCTCTTCGATGCATTGAGGATCGATCATTTCCGCGGCTTTGTAGCCTACTGGGCGGTACCAGCTAAAGAAGAGACGGCGGTAAGAGGGGAATGGATAAAGGCTTGCCCTTACGACTTTTTTGACACCGTGAGAAAGCGTTTCCCCAACGCCGCAGTGATAGCTGAAGACCTCGGTCTGATCACGGATGACGTTAAGGCGGTTATGAGGCATTATGGATTTCCTGGAATGGCGGTGCTGTTATTCGCCTTCGGCGGAGATGTGGCTCATAACCCCTTTGCGCCGCACAACCATAGAGAAGGGCTATTGCTTTATGCCGGGACACACGATAACAATACGGTGCGCGGGTGGTTTGAGGAGGAAGCTACCAGCGAGGCGATACGCCAGTTGGAATCTTATATGGGCCATCGGGTTGTTGCGGAGCGCGTGCATTGGGATTTTGTTAGAATGGCCTTATCTTCTGTAGCCAAGTGGGCGATTCTTTCCCCTCAAGACCTGTTCGGACTTGGAGCTGAGGCGAGGATGAATTTCCCTGGCAGGCCGAGAGGGAACTGGAGATGGCGATTGAGGGAAGAACATTTACAATCCAAGGCTTTTGGCATTTTAAGGGAACTGTCCCAGATCTTTGGGCGAACGGGATAACCTGCTTGTGGCGATGAGCGGATTGGACTATATTTGTCTTGAGGTGAAGAAAGGGGTGCTTCCATGGACGAGGAGCGTATTCTCACAGAAGTCGGGACTAATGAGTGGCAGGTTGTGGTGTTCTTGTTAGGCGATCAACCATATGCCATCAACGTGGACAAGACCAGGGAGATCCTGCGATGGACCGGCGTGCGTCCTGTGCCCCAGTCCCACCCTGCGATGCTGGGTATAACTACAGTGCGAGGCGAGGTCATACCCCTTGTAGATCTGCGGACATATCTCGGGATAAAGTCCAATGTTCCCCTCGAGCAGAGTAAGGTCATAGTGGCGGAGTTCAATCAAATGAAGCTGGGCTTCGTTGTGGATGGGGTAGAGCGTATTTACCGCATAAACTCAGAAGAGCTCGACGCCTCGCTCACGGGTGGTTTTTTGGGAGAGGATGCCCTTTACGTCATAAAGAGGGAAGGGCGCAATATCCTGCTTTTGGATTACGAGCGGATCGTCCAGATGGTGAATCCTTCGTTGGCCAAGGAGCTCACACCCGATGCAGTTCGCCTCAAAGAATCTGGCCAAAGCGTAGTGGATCCTAACCGCTATAAGATCTTGGTGGCCGAAGACTCTCCTTTGATCCGCCGCCTTATTCAAGAGGCATTGGCTGAGGGGGGGTTCCACAATGTGGAAATGGTTGGTCACGGAAAGGCCGCGTGGGACCGCCTGACCGACGAGGAAGATCACTTCGATTTGGTCATCACCGACATCGAGATGCCCAAAATTGACGGCCTTACGCTCACTAGGCGCATAAAAGAACACCAGCGCCTCAAAGACATACCCGTAGTCGTATTCTCCTCGATCATGGCAGATGATATAAAACGCAAAGCCGTAAGCGCCGGTGCCGATGGACAAATCACAAAGCCAGAGATTAATAGCCTCGTTGAGCTGGTATGTAAATTACTAAATGAAAAGAGGAGCGGACAATAGATGGGAGTGCTTCCTTATTGGGATAGAGCGCTCGAACTTGAAGTAGCTTCCTGGGTGCCCTATGGTTTGGACTATGGCCCAGTTTCGGCTCTGAGCCTCTATGGCAAGGACCTTCAGTCAATCGCCATTTCTGCGTTAGAGCTCAATAGCGAGCTGTTGTGCATCCACAGTCCTTCGTCAGGTGACGGTGGGCTCTTATTCAGAGATCGGCTCGTGGACCCCGCCAAGAGCAGAAGCATAGTCTTCGGTTTTCTCATGATATTTTCTTTCTCTCAAGAGATGGAAAAGGCCCTTCAGCGCATAACGCAGGACGTAGACGACGTGGAAGTCGGCCTCTTGCTCTGCAGCATCTGGGATAGAGAAATGCTCGTAGACGAGTGCAAGACGATTGCCATAGTTAGCAGCAATCCGTTCTTTGATGAAGAGAGTTTTTTTGAGGTCTTGGAAGACACACTCCTCGAGGCAAGGAAGGGGGATCGAGGAGTTTTGACTTATTATGCTGAAAAATTCGGCTACAGGCGCTTTTCCATACCATATGAGACGGAAAATGTGACGCAAATGTTCATCTCTCAAATCCTCTTCGACTTTGAATTTGAAGAAACGCGGCGCGTCGTAGGACCTTCGCCGGAACTTTCATTCCCGCCCCTGTTGCTCTTTTGAGTCTAATTAAGATTTCAGGTCAAACCTTTATAGGAGGTGCTGTTGTGGATCTCAGCAGAGAAAGGGCATGGCAGTTGCTTGTGTCTCACAATAAAGAAGATGCCCATTTAAAACACGCTCTCGCTGTCGAGGCGGCGATGAGGCATTTTGCTCGCCGTGCAGGCGAAGACGAGGAACTTTGGGGGATAGTGGGGCTGCTTCATGATTTAGATTATGAGAAGTTCCCGACGATAGAAGAACATACACGAAAGGCAGCCATCTGGCTCGAAGAAGAAGGTTACCCTCCTGAGGTGATAAGGGCCGTTCAGGCTCACGGCTGGGATATAAACGGCGTGGAGCCTCGATCGCTCATGGAAAAGACTATCTACGCACTGGATGAGCTCACCGGTTTTGTCATCGCCGTCGCCTTGGTGCGCCCCAGCAAGTCGCTGAACGACCTTGAAGTCAAATCCGTCAAAAAGAAGTGGAAAGACAAGGCCTTCGCCCGAGGCGTGGATCGCACTGTAATCGAAAAGGGTGCGGAGTTGCTGGGCGAGCCCCTCGACGTGTTGATCCAGGAAGTGATATATGCCCTCAGGCCCATAGAGAAGGAACTCGGTTTGGGTTAAGGAGGAGAGGAAGCGGTTCGTCATGCGGATGCTGGTCACCGGGGACTGGCATGTAGGGGCTCGCACGTGGGGCATAGACAGGCTCAACGAAGCGCGCGAAGGCCTGAGGCAAATCTCCTGCTTAGCTGAGGCTTTTCGCGTAGAGTGCATTGTAGTGCTTGGCGATGTCTTCGACCATTTTCGCTATCCCGGTGAAGATGCGGTGACGTTGGTCGCTTCGTCCCTGAGGTGCCTTTTGGACCAGCCGCAGCGCCCAACGATTTTACTGCTAAAGGGCAACCATGACTGGAGCGGCATAAAGGTATGGGAGATCCTCGAGGGGGAAAGCCGCCTCAAAATCGTAAGTCAACCCACGAGCATCAATCTCGGTCCTTACAGGCTGCTGCTCATGCCTTATCTCAGGTTGCACCAGCTGCCACCTGAAGGCATTATAAAGTTGTTGGAAGATGCATGGGCACAATCTTCGCCGCAGGGGATCCCCATAGCTATGGCACATCTTGCCATAGAAGGGAGTGCGCCGGCTGACTTTGAGGTTACGCTCCCCATCGATAGCCTTGCAGGGCTTGGCATAGAGACGGCCATTTGTGGTCACATTCACAGGCATGGTGATATACCTTTAAAAGCCAAGGCATTTAAGGCATTCTATTGCGGTCCGCTCTTTCGCTTGGACTTTGCAGAAGAAGGCCAACCGTTGGGCTGTTTTTTGATCGAGGAAGGATCCCTGCGGGCTGTAAGGTTGGAAGGAAGACCGTTAAAGACGCTCAAATATGCCGATGAGAATGAAGCTATGGCCAAGCTCGAATCGGACCTGAACTGTCTTTCCTCCGATGCCTTCGTGCGCGTTGCTATTGAGAGTGCGAGCCTCAACGATTCACAACTCTTTGAGCGCTTCAGAGCATTGAAGAGGGGGGAACAAATCGTCACCATCTCCGCCTTTCGACCTCGGAGGGAAGGGGAAGACAGCTCTCTGTACGAATTGAATGTAAACGAGCTGTGGAAGCGGTATGTAGGTGAAATGGAGCAAGACGATGTGCTGAAGGATATGCTTTGCGAGGCTGGCATTTCTCTTTTGCATGGCGACGACCCCTCGACGATCTGGGAGAGATTGCGTAACGTCGGGGGAATGCGACAATGAGGCTGATCGATCTCCGCGTGCGCGACATACTGGGCCTGAAATCTGCTTCCTTATCATTTGAACCGGGAGCCGTGGCGATAGTTGGCCCCAATGGTGCCGGCAAGAGTTCCATCCTCGATGCCTTATTATTGGCGCTGTTCGGCGAGTCAACCCCAGTGAGGCCGGTAAAACACGGTGAGCTCGTGAGGGTTGGTTCAAGTCGTGGCGAGGTGGAGTGCCTCTTCGAAGCTAAAGGTCTCCGCTACAAGGTACACCGAATTTTCGGCAAGGGGCATCGTCAAGAGGCGTTCCTCGAACGCCACGAGGATGAAGAGTGGCTATCTATTGCGTCATCTGTCCGAGAGGTGAACCTTCAAATAGCTAAGGCGCTGAACCCATGGGATAGGGCGCTCTCGGAAAACGACGTAAAAAGGCTTAAGGAGGCTTTTTTATCCACAGCCTTTATACCTCAGGGACTTGTCACGCGCCTCGTGGATTCAACTCCTACAGAGCGATGGCAAGTGCTTTCAGCCGTCCTCGGCCTGGAAGCCGAGGAGGCGCTTCAAGAAGGGGCAAAAGAATTGGGGCGCATCGCCTCCGCGAGCGAAGCCTCGATAAAGGGAAAGATAGAGGCGCTCGAGCGCGAGCTTGAAGCCTTGCCTGAGGAAAAAGAAATACTTTCGAGGCTCCTAAATTTGGAGAAGGTGATAGATGAGCGAAAAAAGCGCCTCCAGGGCTTGAGGGTCGCCTTAGAGGCCAGAAGGAAGCTCGACGACCTCGTCCTTCGCGAAAGGAGCGCGCAGTTGAGTCTTAAAGAGGCCGAGATGCGGCAAGCCAAGCTGCAGAAGCGGCTTCGTATGGCCCAAGCTTCTTTTGCTCTCTCCCAGCTCAGAGAGACAGCTTCAAAATACGGATCCTCCAAGTCTGAACTTCGTCGCCGCGAGGTCGAACTCAAAGAAATTGAGAGTCAGCTCTCTCGCCTCGAAGATCAGCGTGACGAATTGCGCAAGGCTTACGCAGAAGCTCAGGCTGCAAGGAAAGAGGTAGAACCCTTAGCGTCGCGTGTCGATCTCGCCGTGGAAGCTCGCAAGATCTTGGATAGAACAAAGGAGATGAGCGCTCGCGCTGCAGAGCTATCTCGAAAGATCGACCGGGTGGTCTGCGAACGAGAAAAAACCGAGTCCAAGCTTTCATCGGCCAAGCGCCAGGAGCTTGAGAGGATGTTAGGCCAGGTATTGGAGGAACATCGTAAATACAGCAAAGAGCTGGCCGAGGCCGTTTCGAGCGTGCGCCGCTCTCTTCTATCGTGGCTTTCCTTTCTCGCCCCCGATGGCGTTCTATACGTCGAAGAAATAAAGAAGAGGTTAAACGTCGCCGAATTGGCGCGCACACTTGAAGCCTCTGGATTGCAACATGCCTTGTCCAGGTGGGCTTCGCTCAAGCAGCGCTGTTACGAGTCGCTTTTTCGAGGGCAGAGATTGCGCCAGGAGCTCATGTCGCTTCCTCCGTCCGACAGCGAAGAGCAAGTAGAAGAGCAGCCTGAGGCCTTAGAGAAGCGAATAAACGAGTTGCGCTCGATAGAACAAAAAATAGCGGGGCAGCTTGCCCTATGCGTTGAGGAAAGCGATAGGGCTGAAAGGAGCCTGAGGGCGCTCCCTGAAGATCTGGCGGTTGAAGAAAAAATCGGTTTGATCATCGAGGCGGCACGCGAGAGAGAGAAGCTCCTGGTGCAGATCGATAAAATAAGGGACCGCGGAGAGAGAATCAACGAAGAGATGCGCCCGCTTGAAAAAAAGGTAGAGCGAGAGCGCATGGAGGTCAGCGCTCTAAAAGAGGCGATAGTCCAGGAGCTCGATGACCTACGCCGTTCTGTCCTGGAATGGAGGAAGTTGCAGAACCTCAACAGATGGACGGTGGAAGAGCTAAGGAGCGCCGTAGCCGAATCCTTTCCGCCGGTGGAAGAGAGCGAAGTCTTGCAAGTTAGGGCAGAATACGAGGGGGCTCTTCGCACTCTCAAAGCTGCGCAGGAAGAGTTGGAGCTATTTTTAAACGGCTTGCCGAGCGAGCCACCGCCTCGCAAGGCTTTGGAAGCGGCAATGGCTGACGAAGATAAAGCCATCGAATCTGTTGTGGGTCAGCTTTCGGCTGAGCGCTCGGCGTTAGAACATCGAAGATGCCTCGAAAAGAGCCTTAAAACAGCGCGGGATGAACGCCGTGCCCTTGAGTTGCCGCTAAAAGCAGCGACCAAGCTGGTCAAACTCACCCAGGGCAGGGGTTTCATCCAGTATGTGAGCAATCGAATCACGGCGGAGATATTGGGTTGGGTCAACGAGCAGCTCTCGGACAAGCCATGGCGTTTGGTTTCGAGAGACGGTGCCATCAGGGTGATTCAGGGCGATGAAGAACGCCCCGCATCAGGCCTTTCCGGCGGCGAGCGCTCATTGGTGGCACTGCTTATGCTGCGTTGTCTTGCAATGAGGCTCGGTTTTCAGGGAGTCCTCTTTATAGACGAGGGATTAGCCATGCTCGACGACACACACCTTGAGCAGATGGTGGACGTTTTAAATACGATGGGGCAGAGGGCTTTTGTGGGAGTGATAACCCATGAGCCTGATGTGGCTGCGGCTTTCCCGCGCCGCTGGGAGGTCGACGATGGGAGGGTGTCCGTAAGATGAACGAAAATGCCTTTGATCCCACTGCATGGGCCCGCCTTGAAGGACCTTCGCCCATGCCGGGAGTGGAAGATAGAACGGAAGATAGGTTCTCTGCTTGGTGGGACGATGCGGCATCGGCTCAGATAGGGGTTGTGGGTTCTCCCAACTCGACGGAGCGGATGAGCGCAGACATCTTGATGGATAAGACAAAAGAGTCTCTCGTCGGAGAATGGGTTGCGATCCCCTTTATGCAAGACGGCGTCGATACGCTGACCGTAGGGCAGATTATGTCGGTGGAGATGCGAAACGACCTGCTCGAGGGGACCACGGCACGCTCAGTCGTGTCGCGCCTCGGTAAGGTCCCGGCCTCGGCCTCAGAGGATCTCTACAGGGCAGAAATCCAAGTTACAGCTACCTTCGCCAGGTCTTCTAAGGAACATAGCGGAGCGGTGCTCCCGTCGATGATGGGCACAGTTCCTCCTTCGGGAACGCCTGTCTGTTTGGTCGATAATGCCTTTATAGAGCGGCTCTTCGCCAAGCAGACCGACGACCTCTTCTTTCTCGGTACAGCCTACAGCGGGGCGAAGGGAAGGCGAATACTCCTTCCCACGTGGGTGCGCCACTTTCGCTCTGGAGAGGGTGGGGCCGGAGACACGTATCACATGGGCATATTCGGAAAGACCGGCTCAGGCAAGTCGGTCCTGGCTAAGTTGCTCCTGCTCGGATTTGCCCGCCATCCTGAGACATCCGTCTTCGTATTGGATCCTCAGGGTGAATTCTCTCGCGATGCCTGGAATTTGCCTTCCAGCGATGAAGGCTTTCGTCTGAAATGGGGCGAGGTGGCAGAGAAGCACTTCAGAAAGAGATTGATCTTAGTTCCCCTGCGGAACTTGGTCTTGGACAGTTGGGACCTCTTCAAAGACGTGATCGGTCAAGCTGTCCTATTTCAATGGCTCGGGTATCCGCGCGGGGAGAAACGAGCCTTGGCCGCTGAGCTGCTGAGCGTCCATCTGCAAAAGGGAGGTTTCGCACTGCGAGAACTGGCAAGTCGCGAGGCCTTCGATGAGGTCGGGAAAGCCGTGTGCGACGAGAATTTTGTGAGGCGGATCTACGCTACATCCGAGTCAGCGACCGCTAAGTTGCAACAGGCTGTGGGGTATTGGGAAGTGCCATCTATGAAGGAAGATTTGTGGAGGGCGTGGAGTTCTATGGCCTCTCTCTTCGACGACAAGAGACCTGGCACCGTGAGCGTATCGGCGTTGGTCGAAGAGGTTGTAACCGGCGGTAAGGTGGTGGTTGTAAACCTGTCGAGAGAAGGACTCGAGGCCGGCACGTCCATCGCCGCCGGAAGCCACAATATATTGTGGAACGAAGAGATCCAAGGCATGCTCATATTGCGTCTGTTGTCATCGCTCAGAGAGCGCGGAGAAATTGCCTACTTGAAAGGAAAACGGCTGAATACGATGGTGATCCTCGATGAGGCTCATCGTTTCATACCGAGAGGGACGCTCGACGGACAGAAGGAAGCGATACGCGATCTTTTGGTGGAGGCGAGCCGCGAAACGCGCAAATATGGGATAGGGTGGCTTTTGGTGAGCCAGACGCTTGCGAGTCTTCATCAAGAGGTCGTTTCTCAGCTCAGGGTGCTCTTGGTCGGCTACGGCCTGAACGCTGGCAGCGAGCTTCAAGCTCTGAGAGAGTTATCTGGAGGCGACCAGCGTGCCGTATCCATCTACCAGCGCTTTCCGGATCCGCACGCTGCGCTTGAACCTTCCTCCAGGGAATACAACTTCATGCTTTTGGGCCCAATCTCGCCCTTGGCCTTCTCGGGTCAACCCCTTTTCCTGTCTGCCTTTACAGATCCGCACTCCTTCCTCTTCGCAAACGGCCTTGAGGGGGGATCGAGTGAACCTGCTTAGAGGCTACCAAGAGGCCGTTCAAGCTGTCTTGGCTTCTCAAAAAGAGTTGGACGATCGTTCGAGGGCGTTGGCCGGCTCGCTCGGTGCTCGTTTGAGAGAGACATCGCAGAGGCTGAAGGATATGGGTTGCTTTCTCCCTCTGCCTCCGCCGTCGAACGATGGACCTTGGGCCGTAGACGGGGCATATGCCGCGACCAGAAGGCTTGGCGATGCCGTGGCCATAGTTGCAGTGGCAGCTGCGCCTGAGAAGGGCGCTCCATTGGCCGCTGGCGAAGTTCACCTCATCCCCCATACGCCCGAGTCGGAATTTCTCTTGCGCGCGCGGATGATTATGCTCGAGCTTTTGGCGGCCGTCGAGCTCGTGAAGACGAAAAGTTGTCCCGTTTTGTTAGATGGTTCCTTCGGGAGCAGCCTCGTGATGGTAAATCAAGCCCTTCGCATGGGCTCCAGGGTAGACCAGTCGCTTTGGCAGATGATAGAGAGCTTGGTCGAACCGTGGGCTGAGGCCTTAGAACTCGTAGCGTTTGAGGGGTTGCCGATAGCGGCGCTGCCCAAGCTTACAAGCGGTTACCGTATAGCTCCGCGCATGGGGCTCGATTTGCCGATGAGCGATAGGGCCTTGCTTTCGCTGTTGCTGTCGCCAGGCACGTGGACCTCAGAGGCACGCTTGTACGCCGCTTTGGGCGTAGAAATAGAGGAAAAAGGGCGGTTTCGCTTTGAGGGGCCCTTTGATGAGACGCTCAAAAAGAGATTGGAGCGAGTCGCGTCGGCCCTGCAAAGCAGGGTTGAAAATGCCTACGTGCGCCTGCCTGAGCCGGCATCTGTAGCGCTGGCCATAGAGTATTGTTACAGCGCCAAGGATGCCGTGGCCCTACTCCACGGGGCCCTCCCGTCCCCAAGGCTGCAAGAGCCGCTTTTGCTTGTAGCTGCGGACGAGGCAGCCAAAAGTCTGTGCAGTCTGCTTCAGCACTTGCCTCAAAGTCAGGAGTTGTGGCAGGCTCCTTACCGGTCCTCTCGATGAGGGCTATCTCAAACTTAGGAGGATGCGATATGCGAAATTATAAGGATATCCCCTTATGGAAAGACGTGAAAGAAGAAGATTGGGACGATTGGAGGTGGCAGCTCGCCAACAGAATAACTACGGTAAAAGAACTGCGCCAGGTAGTCCCTTTGAGCGAGGAAGAAGCTTCCGCTATAAAGCAGAGTCTCACTCGCCTCAGGATGGCCATCACTCCGTATTACGCCTCTCTCATGGATGCTTCCGACTCGACATGCCCCATACGCCTGCAGGCCATTCCTACGCTGCAGGAGACCCACATTTCAACCGCCGATCTGCATGATCCTCTGCACGAGGATGTCGACTCGCCCACGCCCGGCCTCACGCATCGCTATCCGGACAGGGTCCTTTTGTTGGTCACGGATCAGTGTTCGATGTATTGCCGCCACTGCACGCGCCGCCGCCACGCCGGTGAAACCGATAGGGCATTCCCTAAGGACAAGATAGAGCGCTGCATAGAGTACGTCAGGGAGACGCCTTCGGTGAGGGATGTGTTGGTCTCGGGCGGCGACCCGTTGACCTTGGATGACGAACTTCTTGAGTGGATCCTGTCTGAGCTGAGGGGCATCCCTCATGTGGAGATCATAAGGATAGGTTCGCGCATGCCGGTTGTCTGTCCTCAAAGGGTTACGGAAAAGCTGTGTGCAATGCTGAAAAAGTATCATCCTCTATGGCTCAACACGCACTTTAACCATCCCAAAGAGATCACCGAAGAGTCGAAGAGAGCCTGTGCGATGCTCGCCGATGCGGGAATCCCCTTGGGAAATCAATCGGTGCTTTTAAGAGGCGTAAACGATTCCCCATATATTTTTAGGGAGCTCAACCAGCAGCTTTTGAGGCTCAGGGTGCGGCCCTATTACATCTACCAGTGCGACCTTTCAGAGGGGATTGAGCACTTCAGGACATCGGTCGGCAAAGGGGTGGAGATCATAGAATACCTCCGCGGTCACACTTCTGGCATGGCCGTGCCCACGTTCATCGTCGATGCTCCGGGTGGAGGGGGTAAGATCCCAATCATGCCGAATTACGTGATATCTCGTTCGGACAGGAAGGTCATATTGAGGAATTACGAGGGCGTCATCGTCGTATATTCCGAACCGGAAGACGCGGTAAGTTATCCAGAGAGGCTATATCACCACGAGGAATATGAAAAGCGCCAGAAAGCCTTTTCAAGGGAGGGATTGGCCCAACTCTTCGATGGGGAGAAGCTTTCTATAGAGCCGGCAGATCTCTCCAGGAGGAATCGTCCCAAGCTGCGGAAGGGTGAGCAATGAGGGAGGATCGTTCGATGGAGCCTTTTGTCTCTCGAGACGAAATGATAGCGCTTCTCTCCGACTTGGTGCGCATTTATTCTCCTTACTTTCGCGAAAAAGATGCGGTAGAATATACCTATGCTTGGCTTAAGAAAAACGATCTTCCAGCCGAATTGCATCATTTCAGTGAAGATAAAATTACGCGCTTTCACGGCGCTAACGTCATAGGAAGGCTCTCTGGCGACGAAAAGGGCCCTACCGTGCTTCTCAACGGACACCTCGACACCGTAGAGATTTGTGAAGGTTGGACAAAAGATCCTTTGGGAGCCGAACTGATAGGGGATAGAATGTACGGTGTCGGTGCTTTGGACATGAAGGCAGGGTGCGCCGCCATGCTTTTGGCCCTTCGGGCCTTTGCAAAAAGCGCGAAGAGATTTTGTGGTTCCGTCGTATATGCCTTGGTATCGGATGAAGAAGGTCCGTATGGCTTGGGCACAGATGCACTGATTCGCGATGGACTAACTGACGGTGTAGATGTAGCTATAGTGCTTGAACCGAGCAGCGCCTTCACCGATAACGCCTTCCCCACCCTCTGCTTGGGCGCCAGAGGTGGGTGGAAATACACTGTCACCGTGAGGGGTAAGGCCTCCCACGGTGCCACCCCTGAAAAGGGCATAAATGCCGTCAGCGAAGCGGCAAAGATAGTCCTGGAGATAGAAAAAAGCGAACTTCGTGGGCACGAAAGATTGGGACCGGGGAGCATCTGCGTGCTCGAATTTCACGGTGGCGGCTATCCGTTGTCAGTTCCAGATGTGGCGTCTTTTTCCGTGTTCAGACATACCACCTTAGGAGAGACGAAGGACGATATTAGAAGAGAAGTGGAGGAGGCGATATCAAGAGCTGGAATAAGAGGAGAGGCCCTTATGGCCTTTAGAGAAGCCCCCAACGAGGGCTGCGACGGATTTGAGGCCTACGTTGTGCCGCCTGACGATCCATATGCTGTGTCATTTAAAGAAAGCGCATCCTCGGTTACGGGCAAGCCCGTCTCTATTTCCTATTTCAACAGCCTGGGCGATTTTAACTACTTGGCTACCCGCGCTAAATTGCCTACGCTAATCTTTGGTCCATCAGGCGGCAATTATCATTCGCCGGACGAATATGTGGAGGTCGAGAGCACCCTTCAAACTGCCAACGCTTTGTATCATTTTCTGGAGCGCATTCTCTGTGAACAAAAAGAGAGAGGAGAGGAAAAAAGATGGGAACATTACACGCTATAGATATGGTAATAATAGCTATCTATTTTCTTTCTCTTATAGCTATTGGTTATTACATCATGATATCCAAGAAAACAACTGGAGAAACGGAGTCATTCTTGGCAGCTGACAGAAACATGGGCATCATCAGAACGACCGGCTCCTGCGCGGCCACGGATATAGGGGGCGGTTTTAGCATAGCGATGGGCGGTTTGGGTTTTTCGTTGGGCTTTTCTGGGTCGTGGCTCATGGCGGTATCGGCCCTCAGTGCTGTCTTGGCTGCGTTTTTGATGGTTCCCAAAGTAAAGCGATGGGCCGATCGGGTCAAGGGTCTCACCACAGGAGACTTGTTCGCCGCACGCTTTGATAATCGGACCGGCCTTATGGCTGCTATTCTCGTAGGGCTTTCATGGTTTACCTTCGTAGGCGGCCAAGTCATAGCAGGAGCAAAGCTCGTCTCCGGTGTCCTCGGTCTGCCCATTACGCTCACCATCATAGTAGCAGGTGCGGTGATTTTGACGTATACCGCTATGGGCGGCCTGAAGGCTGTCATGTCGACGGACGTCTTTCAGATTGCGGTTCTCCTCGTTGGCATCGTTCTGATCGCTGTGCCCATCGGCTTTTTCAGGGTTGGAGGGATCGACGGTTTGGTGGGGAAATTGTCAGCTTCTCCCGAAAGTGCGATGCTTTTAGATTGGGGAGCTGTAAGCTGGAAAGAGGCGGTAGGGTGGTTTTTGTCCATATTTCCGGTATGGTTTATCTCCATCGCCACAGTACAGCGGGTTATAGCAGCTAAGGATGAAAGAACGGCGAAGTTAGGGGTCTTCTTGACAGGTTTTCCCATAGAATGGCCGCTCTTTGCCTTAGGCACGACGTTGATCGGCATGTTTGCAAGGGTGCTGTTGCCCGATCTCGCCGATCCCGAACTCGCTACGCCGGCTTTGATAACTGCCATCCTACCCGTTGGCCTCACGGGTTTGGTCGTGGCGGCTTATATAGCGGCTGTGCTCTCTACTGCTGATTCTTGTCTCGTGGGCTCTGTGGCTATCTTCGTAAACGACATATATCGGAAGCTCATCAATCCCGATGCCAACGATAGTGAATTGGTCAAGGTGAGCAGGATTGCCACGATAGTGCTGGGTATTTTGGCGATTGGCTTGGCTTATATGGTTCCGCGCATTATCGAGTTAGTCCTTTATGCCTACACCTTTGGGGCGGCTGGCCTCTTTTTCCCCATGCTCGCGTTGCTCTTTTGGAAAAGGGCTACTGCAGCCGGAGCTTTCTGGAGCATATTGCTCGGTGGCGGATCCGCGGTCCTTTGGACGATCGCTGGGCAACCTTACGGCCTTTCGGGATCGTATGCTGGTTGGATCATATCGTTTGTTACGCTGGTTGCTGTCTCCCTTAAAACCGACCATGCTCTCGAAGAGCAAGTGGAGCTCTTCTTTTCGAAGGAATAA
>LGFQ01000133.1 GCA_001508935.1 Synergistales bacterium 54_24 | reverse complement strand
GTTAGTGTCGCTCAACACGAAGAAGTCAAAGTGCTCGAGCTCGCCGGTCTTTTCAAGGGAACGATATGTCGCTTCAACCCCTGCAAAGACGCGTTCGGTCTCCTCGTTGAAAATGGGAAACAACACTGCGACGCGCACGTCCGGCGAGATCTCCTTCAGCTCCATCATAGGGGCAAAACGGTCAAAACGCTTAAGAATCGTGAAAAAACCCGCTATAGCTGTCCAAAAACCCACGGATATCCACGCAAAAAGCGCCGCAAACGCTATTATCATGAGGGGCTCAAGGAGCGCCCCGCCCTTGTGCGGCATCACAACTCCCATGATAGAAGTCGCCACAGAAGTTGAAATCACCACAAGGACGGTGAGCAAAAACCTCCTGCGACCGGCTGCGCGCTCCCACAGTGGCGGCTTTTCGTCGATAACCTCTCTATTCGCGGAAAAGAGACTGCGCAGGCCCAGCTCAAACCCCTTAGGAGCCATAGAGGCGCGCTTCAACGGCGGCGCTGACGCGATTCCTCCACACCCTTCGGTCAAAAGCAGCGGCGAGGCCAACTCGTCCAAACGGTGCCATCTCGGATGTTTTATGGTGACGTTCCTTTCGCGGAGGAGGGCTCGCACTTCTTCTACAGCTTTTTTGACCGGATTCGAGCTGTCTTTGCGAGAAAGTGCGCGGTTCACCGCCTCAATGGCAAGTTTAAGAGAAGCGATAGGCGCAATACCTATGGCCCAAATGTAAAGCAAAATCCGCTTCTCGGCTTCATGCCAGACCTTATCCATGCAGAAAACCTCGTGCCCCGTCACGGTTGGTAGCTGTAGCTCCACGTCTCGGTGAGGACATCGGGCAGGTCTTCGCCTTTCTTGAGGAAGGCCCGCATTTCGACCCTGGGCCTCCTCTCAGGGATGAGCTGCTCTATGGGGCCGCCCTTCGCGGGGCGCACCTCGAGGACGAGGCGCCACCCGCCTGTAACCTCGTTTCTCATCAGAATCTTCTCCAAAATTTCCATACCCTCTGTGACCGTAACCACGCTGGTGAGACCGACATCGGCCGGTATGGCATTGAGGGCTCCTCCCTCAAAATCTACGACAAATCGCCTTACGCCCTCATCTTTTCCCTTTCCCGTACGGGTAGCCACCACATAACCTCCGCCGTGAGGCGAACCCTTTGGTAAGTACCAACTCATCCTGTAGGAGAAACTGACGGGTTCGCCCAGCGCCGGCAGCGATTTGGGAACCCAGAATGCTACGATATTGTCCGTAGTCTCCCATGTAGTGGGTATTTCGATCAGCTCCACATGCCCTTCTCCCCAATCCTCCCTGGGAGAGATCCAGACGCTGGGGCGCAGATCGTAACGCGCCTCCAGATCCTGATAGTGGTCGAAATTCGTGTCGCGCTGGAGCAAGCCGAAGCCCGCGAGTTTTTCGGCCTGAAAAGCGGAGGTTGCAAGGCGAGGAGGATTGTTCAGCGGCCGCCACAACCACTCTCCGTTCTCGAGCGCTATCATCAGGCCGTCGGAATCGTGAACCTCGGGGCGATAGTCATCGGGGCGATTGCGGCTGTTCTCGCCGTAGTAGAACATACTGGTCAAAGGGGCTATGCCGATTTTCTCTACGTCTTTCCTGCGGAAAACCGTCGCCTTCACATCTACAGCCGTATTTTCGCCGGGCTGCACGAAGAATTTATAAGCTCCGGTGAGGCTTTGGCTATCTAACAATGCATAGATAGTGAGACTCTTGGCATCCGGGGTTGGTTTTACTATCCAAAATTCCTTGAAATGGGGAAACTCCTCGCCCTTAGGCAAAGCCGTATCCACGGCAAGTCCCCTCGCAGAGACTCCGTAACGTTGATTTTTCCCGAGGGCACGGAAGTAGCTCGCGCCCAAAAAGACGATTAGCTCATCGTGATAATCGGGCTTGTTGATAGGATAATGGACTCTGAAGCCAGCGAAGCCCAACCCCTCCAATTCCTCTTTGGGCAACGCATTTTTGCCGTAGTCAAAAAGCTCAGGAGAAAATGGGACTTGTGTAATGCCCTGATCGGTCACTACGTTGATCTTTACCGGATACTCGTAATAAAAGCCAAGGTGAAAGAATTGTAGCTGGAAAGGTAACCCTTCGTCCCGCCAAAGGGCCTTCTCCGGTTTAAAGCGTATGTCGCGCCATTGATCATACGTCAGCCCTTTCAAGAAGTCAGGTGCTTTCTCGGAAGGCTCCTGATAAGGCTCCAGCGCGAGCTGGCGAGCCTTCTCAAACACTTGAGCTTCGAGAGCCTCGAGGGTCAAAGGGTGGCTTTCGTTCGCCTTATCCTGTGACGCTTGCGCACCAGCGACCGGCGCATATAAAGCGTTGAAGCTGAGAGCGAATGCAGCCACCATAGCTATCAACGCGAGGTACCGTTTATTCATCGAACATACCCCCTATGCCGAGAGCATAAACAACCGGACGGATTAAGAGATAGGGTAAAACTGCGTAGATGGCGCAAAAGGCAAACGACATCGCCGCAGGCGGTTATCGCTTGTGTCTTTCTTGTGCCTTTACCTTTATTAGAAGAAAGCTTATCCGCCTTTGTGCCTATATTCCCTCAGTGCCTCCACGACGCAATCTATATCGGCTTCCGTGTGGTCCGCATTCACCTGGAAACGGACCTCCTCGTCGCCTTTGGGCACCACAGGATAGCTCATGCCCGTCGCCAGAACCCCTCGCTCGGCGAGGAAGGAGATCAGTTCCGC
>LGFQ01000132.1 GCA_001508935.1 Synergistales bacterium 54_24 | reverse complement strand
TGGTCTGCGGGACGTAACAGTCTATACGAGGAAGGTGTTGTTGGGATTCTTACCACCGGAATGTTTCCACACTATTTGACATAGAGCCCGAAGATACTTGAAAGCAATTGCGGGTTTTGAGATAATTTGAACGAAATGGTTTTTTGTTCAGTGCGCGCTTCGAAAGCGCCTTTGCTCGTGGTAGGTTAACGGGAAGAGGTTCTATCTTGCGATTAGAAGAGGCAGGGGTTTTACTTCGTGTTTTGGGAGGGATCCTTGACGGAGTGCGAGGCGAGATCGAGGGAGATCGAACGGATAAACAGGGCCCTTAGGATGCACAAGGATTGCATCCAGGAAGCCATGCGCGCGGAGTCCGAGGAGGAGCTCTTGGAATCCGTGAAGCGCGTTATGGTCGAGGTGGGCGGATATCGTCAGGTTCTTTCCCTATCACCTGAATCCTGCCCCCAGTTTCAATTTGAGGAGCATTGTCCTTGCGGGGTCCTTCGTGAAGTCCTCGAAACCGGCAAAGGCGTCGAAGTAAAAGGGACAGAGGAGGAATGCAGTTGTTGCAGTCTGTATCCCGATCCCAAGGACAGATGCCGCCTCTTGGCTGTGCCGATAAAAGTGAGGGGAGAATGCGAGTATATCCTTGCCGCCTGCGGCGATGCAGAAAGTGGAGAATTTGTTAGCGAAGAGATCGCCCTCATGGAGGAGTTGGCCGGTGATCTCTCTTTCGGCATCGAGGTGCTGCGCCTCAGGGAAGAGCGCAAGAAAGCCATGGAGAGCTTGCGCTATGCCAGCTTTCACGACCCCTTAACAGGCCTTTATAACCGTGCCTTCTTCATGGAGGAATTGCACCGCCTCGACGTGGAGAGGCAGCTCCCTTTGAGCTTTATCTTTGCCGACGTGGACGGACTCAAGCTCGTAAACGATGCATTCGGACATATCGAAGGCGACAAGCTCCTTACAAGCTTCGCTAAGGCTTTAAAGGGATGCGTGCGGCAGGAAGACATCGCAGCCCGC
The DNA here is from genome assembly GCA_001508935.1 of Synergistales bacterium 54_24. Classification (GTDB taxonomy): domain Bacteria; phylum Synergistota; class Synergistia; order Synergistales; family Thermosynergistaceae; genus Thermosynergistes. Next base: position 1,739 of record LGFQ01000132.1, on the reverse strand, counting down.
CTGGGAGGGGATGAGTTTGCTGTCATCCTGCCCAAGACTGATTATGAGACTGCCCAGGAGATCGCATGCCGCATCGATGGGGTGCTAAAAAATTTGCCTGTCAGCCCTATAGCGGTGAGCGCAAGCATAGGTGTCGCTACGAAAAGCGACCCTTCTGAAGAGGTAGAAGCCGTCTTTTCTGAGGCGGAGAGGCGGATGTATCGCGTCAAGCTCACAAGCTCCCCTCGCCTAAAGAGAAATGTCTTGAATTTCCTCTACGGTTGGCGCCGTTCCGCCGCAGGATATGAGCGAGAGGAGACCATGTCTTTGCTCGGGCTTTCCCAAAAACTGGGTGCGGCGATGGAGTTGTCTAATGCAGACCTTGAAAGGCTTTATTTCCTCGCCCTGTTTCACGACATAGGCTTCGTTGCCCTGCCCGATGGATTGATAAACGAGGATGTGGAAAAATTGTCCGGCGAAAGATTCAAGCAGTATGCTGAGCATGTGGAGATAGGATACCGCATAGCCTTGGCTACGCCGGAACTTTCTTCGATAGCAGATGAGATTTTGCTCCATCATGAGCAGTGGGACGGCAGTGGCTTCCCACGCGGGCTCAAGGGGGAAGAAATCCCTCTTCTTGTGCGGGTCTTAGCGCCGGTATATGCCTACTGCAATTTGATCTTTAAAAAGAGATTACCCCAGGAGAAAGCGATATTGGCCGTCTTAGCGGAGGGGGGAAAACGATTCGATCCGCGCGCGGCCGAGGCTCTCGTGGATGTGCTCTCTGTCAGTGCTCAAGGGAGCGCTGCAACGTAGGCAGCCAGTCACTTTTCCTCCCCTCGAGAGGCTAAGTATATGCCGGCCAAGATCAGTGCCCCGCCTGCGAATTTAGCCATCGTTATGCCCTCTTTCAGGATGAAATAGGCCAGTATGCTGCTTCCCACCGGTTCTCCTAAAAGTCCCACGGCCACGAAGTTGGCGGAAAAATACCGCAGCGCCCAATTGTAGGTGCTGTGCCCCAAAAGCTGCGGTACGAGCGCGAGGGCGAGGAATGCCGCCCATGTCTCCTTCGGGTATCCCGTCGCCGGGAGGCCGAGGGCGAACACGAAAGCCCAAAGTATAACGGCGGCCGTGCTGTAACAGAGCGCTGTATATGTCAGAAGCGTCATGCGTGGCCGCACGCTGCGCCCCATCCATATGTAGAGGGCGCAAAAACAACCCCCAGCTGCAGCCAGGAAATCCCCCCAAAGCGCTCCCTTTCCCAAGGCAAAATCCCCGGCCCCGATGACTACCGCCCCTAAAACGCTCAAAACTATGCCCGCCTTGGTGAGGTTTGAGGGGCGATCCTTCCCTAAGATGAGCGAAAGCAGCCCCACCCACAACGGGTTGGTATTTACCAGCACGACGCTGCTTGCGACGGTCGTATAGTCGAGGGAGGATATCCACGTGGCGAAGTGCAGCGCCAAAAAAACTCCAGCCGCCGAGACCGCCCGCCATTCTGCCGCGCCGAGGCGCGCTATCTCACCCCTTGCCCTTACAAGCGCGAAAGGCGCAAGCAAAAGTGAGGCTATCCCCATGCGGTAAGCCGCCGTCACGATCGCGGGGGCGTCCGCCAGGCGGACGAAGATCGCCCCCGTGGATACAGCCGCTATGCCCAACGCCAACGCCACGTATTTGGCCCCCTTCAACGCGCCCATCCGCCCCCTTCGACAAAATCGAAACTATGGTAGGGCAAAAGAATAACCATAACAAGGCCACCT
>LGFQ01000131.1 GCA_001508935.1 Synergistales bacterium 54_24 | reverse complement strand
GGCGACGTGGAGCGTTACGCGCTGGGCGTGGAGCGCGAATCGCAGGATATTCCGGGTTGGTTAATCCCGGAACTCTATCATGCTTTCCTAACCGACGGAGATGCTTCACGCTTGAGCGGCGTATTTTACCACAACTACATAGACATAGTGTCGCTTGCAGCCTTGAAAGGAAAGTTGGCGTCCCTATTAGAGGGGCATGGGAAACCCCACGAAGGACTCAAAGCCGGCGACCTTTGGGCCTCGAAGGGCAGTCAAGAAAAGGCATTTGCGCTCTGGAGGAAAGCCGTGGAGGAAATGGCTCGAGCCGACGAACCGTTGAAGCGGCTCGCGTACGCCCATAAATCGGCCGGGCGATACGAAGAGGCGGCATCTCTCTTCGAGGAGCTCCTGCAACTCGAGCCGCGATCGATCGAATGTCTTGTAGAGCTCTCTAAGGTTTACGAACATCACCTTAAAGACTTAGACCTGGCGCTCGCCTATGCCCGCAGGGCACTCCAGGTCTTGATGGAACTGAGGCCGCTCGTCTGGAACTTCAAGGAAGAAAGGGCGGCTTTGCTGCACAGAGTCAAGCGTATAGAGGAAAAATGTGCGCGAAGAGAGAGACATAAGGAAGCTTTAGAGTCCTTCTGAGGGCCAAACGGGTTGGCCCTCAGGAAAACCAACCTCAAAAACAACCTAAGGAAGCGTCTCTGGCCAGGTGACTCCTAACTCCCTCGCAAGGTCAATTAGATCCTTTTCCGTCTCCTCGGCGAGCGGAACGCCCTCCGCCCTTCGTCTTTCTTCGTTCCTAAATTCGATCTCTCCAGGGAGGAACACCTCATCAAATCCGTGCGCAGGCGGAAGAGCTTTGATCTCGCTTATCATCTGGTCAATTCTGGCCTTAAAAACCGCAGCGTCACCAAAAGAAGCAGGATCGATCGCGTAAAATGCGTGCCCGATATCCTGTTTGTCTTGGAAATTGCGATATAGATCGCCGAGATGAGGGCCGAAAGATGCCCCCGTCAATATCCCGGATAAAACGTCTATCAATATGGCTATAGCAGAGCCCTTTGGTCCCCCAAAGGGAAGCACTGCTCCCTCAAGCGCAGCTTTCGGATCTGTGGTTACTCGTCCTTCTTTGTCTATAGCCCAACCTTCCGGTATTTTTTCGCCCTTTTGTGCGGCCAATATGACTTTACCCCTGGCGACGACGCTCGTCGCCATGTCGAGCACTACGGGAAGATACTTATCAGCGGGTATCGCCACGGATAAAGGGTTCGTGCCCATATAGGGCAACCTGGCTCCCCAAGGGGCCATGGTGGCTGGGGCGTTGGTCATGGCAACGCCTATCATACCTTCGCCGACAGCTTGAAGTGTATAATAAGCCGCCATACCGAAATGGTTGGAATGCGCGACGCCCACGAAGCCGACGCCGGCTTCGCGCGCCTTTTTGATGGCAATTTCCATGGCGTACCGCGAAACGACTTGGCCTATGCCGTTCTTCGCATCCAGCAACGCCGTAGCGGCTCGCTCTCTGATGATTTCGGGCTCAGCCTTGGGATCGACGAGGCCGCGGCGAATGCGATCCACATAAATGCGCGTGCGCGTCACGCCGTGGGAAGAGACACCTCTCAGATCCGCCTTCACCATGGAGTCCGATACCAAATGGGCCTTGTCCGCATCTACGCCGACTTTCACGAACACGTTCTTACAGAAGCCGACCAAAGAATCGGCGGAATACCTATTCAATAATCTCGCACCCCTTCTCTTTAAGCGTGGCGTCCACCCAGCTCCTGTCCCATACGAGATCCTCTACCTGCTTGAAGATCAGCTGCTCTTTCTGGGCTATCTCTCTGGTTTTCTTGAGAACGAGTTCGGCATCGCAGGGAGGAATCACCACTACGCCGTCGGCGTCTCCCACAATGATATCTCCCGGGTTAACGACCACTCCGCCGCACGATATGGGCACATTTATCTCCCCAGGACCATCCTTAAACGGCCCGCTTGGCACTACCCCTCTCGAAAAGACCGGGAACCCGAGTTCTTTTATGCCGAGCCAGTCGCGGATAGTGCCATCTACGACGAAGCCCCGTAGCCCCCTCCTCGCGGCATAGCGGACGATGATCTCTCCGAGTATAGAGTTGCTCATATCTCCCTGGGCATCGACGACTATGACATCCCCAGGTTGGGCCATATCTATGGCCTTATGAACCATGAGGTTATCTTTGACGCGCGACCTGACAGTGAATGCTACGCCCACAAGCTTTGAATCCTCTCGCACCGGCTTTATGCCGGCGTCCATGCAAAAAGCTCTCCCCATGTTGTCCGCAATGTTGGGCGTGGCATAGGGTGAAAAGGCATCCACAATTTCGAGTGGCGGGCGTTTGATCTTCGTATAGATCCTGAAACCTACGTTGCTCATGCTTTATCCATCCTCCTTAAAAGGTGTAAAAGTATACAAACTACAAGACCAAAATATACTACCGCACAAGACCAAAATATACTACCGCGAAAACAGCAATCTCGGTAGCCATAGTGATACCTGCGGAAAGATGGTCACCAAAGCTAAACCTACGATGAGCGGAATATAAAAAGGAATCACAGCCTTGATCATCCTATCGAAACTCAAACGGGCCACTCGACATACGGCAAATAAACACATCCCTATAGGAGGAGTCAAAAGCCCTATCATGAGATTCAACACCATGACCACACCTAAATGCACTGGGTTGATCCCAACAAGCTTAGCCAATGGCATCATTATAGGGGTGAGTATAATAATCGCAGCGTTAGTCTCCATAAAACACCCAACTAATAACCAAAAGAGATTAAGTATAAAAAGAATCACCAAAGGATTTCGAGATATCTCAAATATCCGTT
>LGFQ01000130.1 GCA_001508935.1 Synergistales bacterium 54_24 | reverse complement strand
TTTTCGACGAAGCGGGAGGCTTTAAAGTAACCTTTGTCTTTAGTTTCTGGTACCACCTGTATGTAGCCGAAGCCCGTATCTGGCCTCGTAGGGGGAATGCCGAATGTGACCAAGTGACCCTCTTTTGAAGCTTCGTATCCTCGCTTCAGTACACCTGCAAAAGAGTCTTCGTCTTTTATCACGTGGTCACTGGGGCTTACAAAGACCGAATCTTTGGGATCTGCTCCGTGCTCTAAGATATACGCTAACCCCAGGGCTATGGCTGCGCAGGTATTGCGGGCGGTAGGTTCTGTTATGACTGGGTCCTGGGGAAACTCCAACAGTTTACGCATCTGGTGGCGAAGCAGCGCCCCCCATTGGGATGAGGCCACGATATAAAGGTGTGATGGGGGGACGAGCAGACTCAAGCGCCTTACGGTCTGCTGAAAGAGGCTCTCTTTCCCTGCGAGGGAGAGGAACTGCTTTGGTAGTTCCTCTCTCGACCAGGGCCAAAGGCGTGTGCCGCTTCCTCCGGCTAAAATTAGGGTATAAAGATTGTTCATTTTCGATGGCCACCTCCGACGCTAATAAGCGCCCTTGCCGAATAGGGCAACGGGGACGGTGCGCGCAAGAATGTATATGTCGAGCCACACGGACCAGTTGCGCACGTAATAAGAATCCAGCGTTACGCGCTCTTCGTATGATAGGTCATTACGTCCCGAGACTTGCCACAGGCCGGTTATGCCGGGCTTCACCTTCGTGTAGAGGGCGTAAGATTTTCCGTATTTTTCTATTTCGCTCTGGACAATAGGCCTGGGGCCCACTATGCTCATCTCGCCCCTTATGACGTTCCAAACTTGCGGCAGCTCGTCCAGGCTCGTCTTGCGTAAGTATTTGCCAACTCTCGTTATGCGCGGGTCGTTGCGCAGTTTTTGGTCTTTCTCCCATTCTTCTTTTAGCTCAGGGTGCTTTGCCAAATGTTCGTCGAGGATCTTATCAGCGTTTACGACCATAGTCCGAAACTTCCAGGCTTTAAAAGGCTGACCGTCGCGGCCATACCGCAGTTGGCCGTAAAAAACTGGCCCCGGTGAGTCGAGCTTTATGGCTATAGCTATTAGCGGGATCAAAATTAGCGCGAACGCAAAAACGAAGATAGCTATCGCAAAGTCAAGGACGCTCTTTGCCACCCTCGGTCCTGTGCGCAAAAGTTGCTGGCGCACCTCAAGGCAGAGTATGCCGTTCAGGTCTTTAGGGTAAACCCACAAACTGGCGAACCCGAATAGATCTGGGATCAAGAGAAGATGTGGGAATAACGATGCATAACGCTCTATCAGGTAAAGCAACCTCTCCCTGGGCACGCCGGGCATGGCGAGGATTGCGTATCGGAGCTTTAACTCCTTTGCTAAATGAGGGGCGACTTCCACCCCACCGATGACGGGAACGCCTTCGATGTCGCCGCGCTTTTGAGGGTCATCATCCAGCACCGCCACGGGGTTTAAACCGAGTCCCGGCGTTTTTAACAGCGTTTTTACCACCATGTACCCGGTTTTTCCGGCGCCTAAGATGACCACCGGTACCCCCCACCATTTTTTGCGGGCGCAGATGCGGCGCGTTGCTGCTCTTCCCAAGGGAACGAAAAGGGCGGCGAAACCCCATGAGAGCATGAATATTATGCGGGAGTATACAAATCCTAAACGGGAGAGGAAGATCCACGCCGCTAACATCGTGAAAACTATGGTTGTGGCGATCGTAGTCCGCCGTATCTCCTCGACTGGGGGTACGCCCACGGCGGGGTAGAGGCCCGTCGCTGCATATACCAGCAGAAACAGGAAGACGAAGGGCCAGAGCTCTATGTATAGCTCGGGCAGCAGCACTCCTCCTGCCAGGTCTCTCAAAAAATACGCCAATATCCACGAGAGAAAGACAGCCGCGGCATCACTTCCAAGATAAAGGCCGGACATAATCCACGGCCGAAGTTGTGCCGACGAGGCTATGCCTGCCAAGCCTTTCTCGCCTTTTGCGAGTATCGCTGAGTCGATTACCCTCTCAAAGTTGATCTTGTCCACGAGGTTCACCTCGGTCAAGTCTCGTTTTTCCCTGGCGTGACGCTTCCCCAGACCGAAGTCCGAGATTTTTCATGTCGACCCTGCAACACCAGCCCTTTTGGGGGATGTAAAACGACAATCACAATGTTATTATACCAGCGACCGCTGACAAATGGCGGCCTTGTGCTAATAGCTCTCTGTATGGCAAGTAGGGCCACGGCAGCAACGAAAAGGCCGAACCATTTGTGACTGGCGGTTCTTACGATTCTTATAGAGCTTAGCACTGTCACGATAAGCGACAAAAATCGGCCTTGCCATCGAGGTCGTCGAGGCTATAGAATGCCTTTTTGTGGATCGCGCCTTGGCGCTGCATTATGGCGCGCAAGGGCTATCATTACAGATATGGCTGTATGAAGAGAAACGTCGGAAAGGGGTAGCATAAGTGTCGAAGGAAATAGAGTGCGAAAATGTGTCCAAAGTTAGCATGGGACAAAACCTCCTGGAATGGGGGTTTTTGTGGGCGATTTTTTTCGCCCCTTGGGGGCCTGTGCCTCGGTATTTCGGGTGGCTTTTGGCCCTCGTCGGCCTGATCGTTCTCAAGGTTAGGGGTGAAAACCTTAATCGATTATCCTTAGCCCCTCTGGATAGGGCAATTTTAGCGTTCTTTTTCGTCTGGTCTTTCGTTACGACCGTCGCCTTTCAAAGGGATCCTTATCTGTTTGGAAAGGGTTTCTCGCTTCCCCTGGAATTTGCCTTCGGCGTGTGGCTTGCATTTTTTTTGCTTCAGGAGCCAAAAATCTTGAGGCGTTTCAGGATGACCCTTTGGGCTACTGCCATCGTCACCTT
>LGFQ01000129.1 GCA_001508935.1 Synergistales bacterium 54_24 | reverse complement strand
CCTTATGAAAGCTCTCTTCGTGACGACGAACCCGATACCGGTGAAGGCAGCTCTGAATATGCTCGGCTTTGCCGTAGGCGGCTTGAGGCTTCCTCTCGTGGAGGCGAACTCAGAGGTCGAGGAGGTGGTTAAAAGAGCCTTGGTCGAGTTGGGGCTTTTAAAGTAGTTGTTGTGCCAAGCAAAAGTTACTCAAGAAGAGGGGGGAAGCGCAGTGAGGAAGTATGTTAAATTTTTAACCGGGGTCGTAATTGTCTGTTGTGTCTGTTTGGTGGTGTTGCCGACTTTTGCGGCGGAGGAGTTAAAACCGACAACGCTTACGTGGATTGCTGGCGGCGTAGGCGGTGGTTGGTATACTCAGGCCGGCGGCATGGCGCGCCTGATCAACGAGAAAGAGCCGAAGATAGCCATAAAAGTCATCCCCGGCGGTGGTGTCGTAAATCCGGTAAGAGTGTCGAGCGGCGAATGTGAGTTGGGTTGGGGTGTTCCATGGGTAGACAAAATGGCCTACAACGGCATATCGCCTGTTTATAAAGAACCTTATCCTAACATAAGGGCTATCGGAGGCATTTTTGGGGTTTCTTACCTGCATTTCGTAGCTGCCAAAGAAACGGGTATAAAGAGCGTCGAAGATTTAGTTCAGATGGTTAAAAGCGGCAAGGCCGTAAAAATAGCTGCCCCCATGAAAGGTACTTCTGATCTCGTGCTTACGGAGTTCATCTTGAGCTTTTACGGCATTTCTCTGAAGGATATAGAAGGGGCTGGCGGCAAAGTCTTTAATGCCGTATACGCCGACATGGTAAGTCTTTATCAGGACCATCACGTAGATTTCGTCGCAACTTACCTGGCTCTCCCAGCTGCTGCCATAACGGAGATGTCTTTTTCCAGAGATATGACGCTATTGCCTGTGTCAGAAGAGTGCGTGGATGAGCTTAGCAAAAACCTCGGAACAATATCGAGAGAATCTGGCAAATGTATAATTCCGGCTGGTACTTATAAAGGTCAGAACGCTGACGTTCTGGCCGTGGCAGGTGGCAACGAAATAATTGCAAATAAAGACCTGTCCGAGCTTGCGGTTTACACCATTACCAAGATTATTTGCGAAAATGTAGAACAAGTCCATGCCATCCATGAGCCGCTCAAGACGTTTCTTCCTGAAAGAGGCTGGAAGGACGTGGCAATCCCCCTTCATCCAGGCGCTGAGAAGTACTATAGAGAAGCTGGCTACATGAAGTGAGGAGGCGTTGCTCGTAGATGAGACGGCTTGAGGGATGGCGAAGATGGGTAGTGGGCGGTTGGCTTGTGGCCGCCGCCCTTTTTCAGCTCTATACCGCCGCTACCGGTATTATGCAGCCGCGCGTGCAACGGGGAATTCATCTCTTCTTCCTTTTGCCCGTGGCGTTCCTTCTGTATCCTGCCACGAAGAAATCGCCCAAAGACAGGTTCACAGCCTTAGATATTCTCTTGGCGGTTCTTTCTGCAATTCCACCGATCTATCTCATAGTTGCAAACGAGGCCCTCAATATGAGGTTTGAGTTCGTGGATCCCGTGACGTCGTTGGAGCTCTTTTTGGGAATCCTCAACATTCTCATGCTCCTGGAAGCCATAAGGCGTGCAGTGGTACCGGCTATGGCGATCTTAGTGGGAGCCTTCGTGGTTTATTTATATGTGGCGCCGTATCTTCCGAGCATCTTCTACAGCAAACCCATGGCACTGTCCAGGATTGTGGAGATGCAATACCTTATCACAGATGCGGGCATATACGGCGCTATAACTGGGGTATCTGCCACCTTCGTCGCCCTTTTCGTCATCCTCGGAGCCTTTCTTGAGACTACCAAGATGGGGGAATTCTTCACTAAGATGGCCTCTCGGGTGGCCGGCACGAGCCCAGGTGGGCCTGCCCAAATAGCCGTCATAAGCAGCGGCCTCTTCGGCAGCATAAGTGGTGTCGGTGCTGCCAATGTGTATGCCACCGGAACATTCACCATACCCATGATGAAAAGGATCGGATATAAGCCGCAATTCGCCGGAGCAGTCGAGGCTGTGGCCTCCACGGGAGGACTGATTATGCCTCCTGTGATGGGGGCAGGGGCCTTTGTCATGTCTGAATTGACGGGCATCTCTTATATAAAGATATGCGCCGCTGCACTGTTGGGGGCAGTTTTTTATTATATGACTTTGAGTTTGACCGTTCGTTTTGTGGCCTTAAAGCACAACCTTAAAGGGATACCTCCGGAGGAGGTGCCTTCATGGAAAGAGATCGTGCGCGATGCCTATCTTTTGCTCCCCGCCATTGGATTGGTCTATTTCTTACTTAAGGGTTATTCGCCTTTTATGGCCGCATTTTATGCTATATTGCTCGCCTTGGGCGTAAGCTTCTTCAGGAAAGAGACGATGATGACGCCCAAAAAACTGCTTTCCGCCTTGGAATTGGGCGGCAGAAATATGGCCATGATAGCTATAGCCTGTGCGGGAGCAGGTATGGTGGTGAGCATCGTCACCCACACGGGCTTGGGTTTAGGTATAGCTTCGGTGATCACCAGCTGGTCTGGGGGAATGCTTTTCCCGGCCCTGCTTTTGATCATGGCAACTTCCATAATCTTGGGGATGGGGCTTCCCTGCACGCCGGCCTACATTATAGCCATCACCATAGGTGGGCCTGCCCTCTTGGCCATGGGTGTGGATGTGTTGAGCGCTCACCTCTTCGTATTTTACTTCGCTATATTGGCGGAAGTGACCCCTCCTGTTTGCATCGTCGCTTATTGTGGAGCTGCCATTGCCGGTTCCGATCCGATGAAGACCGGTTTTGAAGCGGCCAAGCTCGCTATTGTGGGTTTTATAGTCCCTTATATCTTCATGTATAACAAGGCCCTCCTC
>LGFQ01000128.1 GCA_001508935.1 Synergistales bacterium 54_24 | reverse complement strand
GGGGCTGAGGCGCCTGTCGGCGTTGTCGAACCTCAAAAGGAGCCTGTGTTCGCAGCGGCTCGTGAGCATCCTGTAAGGCTCGGACGTGCCCTTCGTCACCAAGTCATCTACGAGCACGCCGATATACGCTTCGCTTCGCTTTAAAACCAGCGGTTCCTCGCCGCGCAACGTCAAAACCGCATTTATGCCGGCCAAAAGCCCCTGCGACGCGGCCTCTTCGTATCCGGAGGTGCCGTTTATCTGTCCGGCGCAGAACAACCCCTCGACGAGCTTGGTCTCAAGCCACGGGCGAAGCTGCGTTGGAGGCAGAAAATTATACTCTATCGCGTAGCCGGGCCGCAGCAAGTGAGCGCCTTCGCAGCCAGGAAGGGAGCGCACCATGGCCACTTGAACGTCATAGGGCAGGCTGGTCGAGAAGTTTTGCATGTAGATCTCTCTGCTCCTTCTGGCCGTGGGCTCCAAAAAGACGATGTGGGAGTCTTTCTCCGGAAAACGCACAACCCTGTCTTCGATGGACGGGCAATAGCGCGGCCCCACGCCCTTTATCGCTCCTGTGAAGAGGGGTGACCTGTCGAGGGCTCTTTTTATGATCTCGTGCGTCTTGAGGGTGCTCCGCGTCACATAGCAAGGGAAGCCGCTGTATACCTTCCCTTCATCGAAATAACTGAACGCGCGCGGCACGGCGTCGCCCTCCTGACGCATCAAGGAACCGAAATCGACGCTATCGGCGTGGATCCTGGGCGATGTGCCCGTCTTTAAGGTTCCGACCTCAAAGCCCAACTTTTTTAGCGACGAGGCCAAACCGCCTGCCGGGACTTCGCCCAATGGGCCGGATGGAAAGTTCACGAGCCCTATATGGACCCTTCCGCCCAAATATGTGCCGGTGGCGAGTATTACTTTTCTACCCTCAAAGACGACGCCCAAATTTGTCTTCACGCCGCGGACACATTTGCCCTCTACCCATATGTCTTCGACGACGGCCTGATGGATATCGACGTTCTTCGCCGATTCCAACCTCTCGAGGAAATATTCGTAATATGACCTCATGTCGCATTGGGCCCTCAAGGCCCTGACAGCGGGCCCTTTAGACGTGTTCAATACCCTCATGTGTAGCGCCGCAGCGTCGGTGGCTTTGCCTTGTTCTCCCCCTAAGGCATCTATCTCCCTCGTGATGTGCCCCTTCGCCGGTCCGCCTATGGACGGGTTACACGCCATTAGGGCGGTATTTTCAAGATGTAGATTCAACAGGAGCACAGAGGCCCCCATCCGCGATGCCGCCAAAGCCGCCTCACATCCCGCGTGTCCTCCGCCGACCACGATCACGTCATATATTTTGTCCATCGCAGTTCACCCCGATAGTTTGGCCACCTTCCCGTCATCGACGCGCCAAACGGCCCCGGGCCAACCTTGAATCGGACCGGAGGCCGTCGCCGCAAAGACTTGCCACTTCGCCTCGAGCAGATATCGAAACAAGATCTTCTTTCCCTCTTCGTCGAGTTCTGACGCTACCTCATCGAGCAAGAGCAGTGGGCTTCGCCTGAGCCTCTTCTCCAACGCCCTCGACGCAGCCATCATCAGGCTTATAGCGACGCGTTTTTTATGTCCTCTGCTCAGATATTTGGCGGGCCTTCCAAGGACGTTTATCACGAGGTCGTCGCGCTGTGGCCCAATCAGCGGGACGCCACTCCTTCGCTCAAGTCCCCTCAAACTTTCCCACGACTCCCAAAAACCTTCGAGCAAATCACCCTCGACTTCACAACCGCCCTTACGCAAGGATATATCGAAGGGAAATGAGAGTTCAGACGTCCATCCCACCTCCTCTTGAAGGTAACAAACGGCCTCTTGTCTCTTGGACCATATCCACACCGCCAGAGGGGCCTGAACCCTAACAGCAGAGATGTCGTCCTCTTTAAAGGCTAAAAGTTTAGATCTATGCCTTACGAGGCGGTGATGTTCGTTCAATTTAAAGACGTAAAGCGGATTCAAAGCCGCGCACAGGTTATCCACAAAGCGGCGGCGCACCGCAGGGCTGCCGCCGACTAAAGATAGATCTTCCGGCATAAAGGCGACGCACGGCAGATGGCATCGCAATTCCGAGGCCGACGTGCGTCGTCCATCCCGAGAGAGTGACGACCGCCCATCTAAGAAAAGAGTCACATTTAGAGACTCCTCTCCTTCGAAGCTGGCAGATATCTGCGCCTTTTCTTCCCCCCACGACACCAAATCGCCGAGGACGCTTTTCCTGAACGGACCGAAACCGCAAGAAAGACGAATTGCTTCTAAAAGGTTCGTCTTTCCGGCCCCGTTAGGCCCCACCAACAGATTGAGATTGCCCTCCCAAAATACCGCCTGTGGTTTCAGGTTTTTAAAGTTAATGCAGGCTATGCGGTTACATAACATCTTCCCGCGATGTAGCCCCGAGCGATTGTGCTTCACCCTCCTGGAGGGTTATCGGCATCAAGAGATACCTGAACGTATCGTCTCCCGGGCGGAGGAGGTTTATCTGCCCCGATGGCCCACAGAACGTGATAAAGGCTTTGTCGCTTCCGAGGACTTGTAATCCATCGAGGAAATAACGTACGTTAAAGATTATGCGCAACTTCTCCCCGCCGATGTCGGCGTCGAGCGCCTCGACAGCTTCGCCGACGTCGGGAGCGACGCCGCGCACTACCAATTCCCCTCCCGGTTCCAAGTCCAATATGACCATCCAACCGTAATTGCGCACCATCACGCTCGCACGATCAAGCGCCCCTTCTAAGCCACCCCTGTCTATAGTCATCCACGTGGAGTAGTCGGGCGATATCATCTTCTCGTATGGCGGAAAGGTTATATCTATACATCGAACGGTAAACTCCACCCCCGGTACAGAAAAATAAGCCTGGGAATTGTCATAGGATATATGCAACGGCTCTGCATCATCCATGCCGCCGAG
>LGFQ01000127.1 GCA_001508935.1 Synergistales bacterium 54_24 | reverse complement strand
CCCTTTCTCAACCCAACGAGCATATCGGTGAGGCGATCGTCGCGCTGCTCGGCCCCCACCACCTTTATAGGATAACCCTTTATGCCTAAATAGGCAGCGGCGAGCTCCCAGTTGCCCAAGTGTCCTGTGAGGAGTATGACACCTTTCCCGAGCGCGAGGGCGCGATCCAAGTTTTCAAGGCCGTGCGCTTCCACGATTTCTCCTATTTCATCTTTGATTACGGGGAAGCGCAGCGCCTCCGCAAGGCTGCGCCCCAAGTTTACATAAGAAAGGCGCACGATTCTTCGGGCTTCCGACAAATCCACCTTTAGGGCTCTGGCGCATCGCGCTTCCGCTTCCCTCACCCTGCGCCCGCTCAAAGACCACACCACCGTGGCTACGGCAGACCCCAAAGACAGAGCGATACCATGAGGCAGGAGCCTGAAGAAGCGCGCCAAAAGGAGCAGCGACCACCATATGAGGTTTTGCGCTAAGGACTTTCGTCGTTTGCCCAAATGTCGTCCCTCTCCAAAATATCAATCGCCGAAGACCGCGTCTGTGCGGCGACCTTTTGCGGCGATAAGCGTCTTATCTTTAGTTTTTTTATTATATGCTAAAAGGCGATAGGTGAAGGTGGATGTGAGAATGAGAGTGAGGGGCAAAGAAAGGGGCTCCTTGTGTTTGTGTATCCCTTTAAGAAATAGGCGAAAACCCGTGTGCGGCAGAACCTGCACAAATGGCAAAAATCGCTTTCAACTTAGGCCAGTAAGGCCGAAACATATATGCAGACTCTTTGTAGGGGCTTGCGATGTAAAGGCAACCTTACCACATAGGAGGTTCGCTCAAAGTGGCTCTTACCGCAAAGACTATTCTTTTAACCGGTGGCACCGGTTCTTTCGGAAAGAAGTTCACCGAAATGGCTCTAAAAGAGCACAACCCCAAGGCTGTTCGGATTTTTTCCAGGGGAGAGTTTCTCCAAATGGAAATGCGCAAGCGCTTTAACGGCGACACGCGCCTTCGCTTCTTTATAGGAGACGTGCGCGACAAAGACCGCTTGTATAGGGCGGCAAGCGGCGTAGATGTCATCGTCCACGCCGCGGCGCTGAAGCAAGTGCCCACGTGCGAGTATAACCCCATCGAGGCCGTTAAGACCAACATAGACGGCGCATCTAACATAATCGACGCCGCCATAGATAACGGCGTCGAAAAGGTCCTCGCCATAAGCACGGACAAGGCGGTTTGCCCCGTTAACCTTTATGGCGCCACGAAGCTCGTGGCAGAAAAGCTCTTCGTCCAGGGCAATGCGTATACCGGCGGCAAAAAGACACGCTTTTCCGTCGTCAGGTACGGCAACGTCGTGGGAAGCAGAGGAAGCGTCATTCCACTATTTATAGAACAAAAGCGCACAGGTAAGCTTACGATAACCGACGATCGGATGACCAGGTTTTGGATAACCTTAGACCAGGGCGTGCGCTTCGTAATAAGCTCTATCGAAAGGATGAAGGGCGGGGAAATCTTTATACCAAAAATACCCAGCATGAAGATAGTGGACCTCGCAAAGTGCATCGCTCCCGAAGCAGAGCTTGAGGTCGTAGGTATAAGGCCGGGAGAAAAGCTGCACGAATGCCTTTTGACGGAAGAAGAGTCCCGCCACGCCGTGGAATACGACGACAGCTTCGTAATAGAGCCCGAGCACCCCTTTTGGGACAAAAACAACTCTAAAGGGAGCAAACCTCTTTCCGAAGGCTTTGCCTACACCAGCGACAGAAACTCCTGGTGGCTTTCTTCGGAAGAACTCACAAACATGTTAAAAGAATTAGAATAAGATAAATTATAAGATAAATTCTTAAGGCTTAGGCAGGCGATATAAATGAGCGCTATCCCCTACGGGCGCCAGTGGGTAACGGAAGAAGACATAAAAGCCGTCTCGGATGTCTTAAGGTCTGACTGGCTCACCACAGGCCCTAAGGTTGAGGAGTTTGAGGAGGCTTTTGCCGCGAAAGTGGGCTCGCGATACGCGGTAGCTTTAAGCAGCGGAACGGCAGCGCTTCACGCTGCTGCCTTTGCTGCTCGCATAGGGCCAGAAGACGAAGCGATAACCACCCCCATGACGTTTGCGGCCACCGCAAACTGCGTCCTCTACCAAGGAGGGCGCCCTGTCTTCTCTGACGTAGAGCCTGAAACCCTGCTCATCGACGCAAACAAAATAGAAGAAAAGATAACCCCAAAGACCAAGGCTATAATAGCCGTCGATTACGCGGGCCAACCCTGCGATTACGACGAGCTAAAAAGTATAGCCAAAAGGCATAACCTCACGCTGATAGCCGACGCTTGCCATGCCTTAGGCGCCACGTACAAAGGCCGCAACGTCGGCACCCTCGCGGACATGACGGTCTTTAGCTTCCACCCAGTAAAGCACATTACGACTGGCGAAGGTGGGATGGTCGCTACAGACGACCCAAAGTTGGCTAAAAGCGTGCGCGTCTTCCGAAATCACGGCATCACGAGCGACCACAGGGAGCGCGAAAGGTGCGGCTCTTGGTTTTACGAAATGGTCGATTTGGGCTACAACTATCGCCTGCCCGACATAAACTGCGCCTTGGGCCTGAGCCAGCTAAAGAGGCTCAACCAAAACGTGTCTCGCCGCAGAGAATTGGCTGCCTTTTATAACGAAGCTTTTTCAAGAATCGAAGCAGTAAGGCCCTTGACCCAAAAGGTCGATAGAGACCCATCTTGGCATTTATACGTGGTAAAGTTAGATTTAAGCAAGATAGGCGTCGACAGAAAAGACATATTTTCATCGCTGCGGGATGAAGGCATAGGCGTAAATGTCCACTACATCCCGGTGTATTGGCACCCCTACTACCAAAAGCTCGGCTACAGAAAGGGCTTATGCCCGGTAGCCGAAGAGGCATACGAAGAGATCGTAACGCTTCCCCTCTTTTACGCCATGAGCGA
>LGFQ01000126.1 GCA_001508935.1 Synergistales bacterium 54_24 | reverse complement strand
GCAGCCGTCACCCGTTCGTCGAACGCCAGCTCCGGAAATTGGTGAAATTCCCTTCGCCACGCCACAACTTGTTGCGAAATCCCCTCCGCTTCGTCCAACAACAACGAACTTAGTATTTTGTCTCTTTGTTCTTCTTCCATGGATTACCTCCTCAAAGCGACTTCAGCCACCTGCGAAAGGCATTCGGCGCACTCCACGGCTCGAGGCGCACCTGCGTGGCTACAGAGCGCCCTATGACAAAACCATCATCGCTCAGGCGGGCCTGGTCTTCTACGTCCCATACCCCCCATTCAGCCCTACCGGCAGCGGATGATTTTTTCGCCGAGATGCCTTCCGGCCAACATCCCCTAATAGTTTCACCCTTCCCCAGGAACAAACCGTCAGCCTCGCCCCTCACTTCGATATACTCTCCCCTCCCCGATGACTCAGCGAACGAGCCTTTAATGGGCATTAAGCCCAAGCCCTTGACCTCTCTGCCCGTGGGAAGTCCGATGGACTCCCCCAAAATTAGCGAGCCTCCCCCTTCGGCAAAGAGCCCCTTGCCTAAGACGAAGTTCCCCATATCACGACGAAGAGGGGCATTCGCCGAAAGCGGCACGAGGGAGAGGTAGCCCAAACCGTGCGGGACATAAAGCGCATGCACGTCAACCGGGATGATCTCGTCCGAAACCGACACATCCACGATCTCGCACCCTAGATTTCGCAAGAGCAGCTCCAAGTTGTTGCCCCCTAAGGATAAAGCCTCATGACGTAAAATTGCAACCCGCACTTGCGACAAGGTTTCAAATTGCGCGCAGGCCGCGCTCCAATCATGTGCCAAGCGCGCTAAGCTCGAGAAGACTTGCCATTCGATTTGTCCCTCTATGGCATTGAGCTGTGCGGACGCGGTGCACAATGCAACCGCCAGGCTCGAGTTCGGCTTTTGAGCGCAGAGCTGGGGGAGGCTGGGGATCTTTCTCTCTATATGGCGAGGTATGTATCCGAGGCAAATCCATGGAAGATGTCGTCCTACTTCTATTTCCAAAAGCTGATACTCTTTCGGGTTCAATACGGAGTCGAATAAAAGGGCCCGCACATTTGCACCTCGGCACTTTTCCAACTTCTTCTTTAGGTTAAAGGCTTTGCGGGCAGCCAAAGCAGATGAAGTACCACCGTATAATACTGGCAGTATGTCGCATTCCAAAAGCTCCGCCAGGCGCGCTGTGTGCCTATCCAAACGTATATCGTCTTCCCCCTCCCCCTCGCCCAACGGGGCGAGGATGAGGTTCAAAGAATCGCTCGACGCAGCCGCAGAGAAGAGGGCGCGCAGGTTGTGAGGGGTCGCACACAGCCGTATGTCTAACACAGTCACGTCAAGACCACAGAGAAGTTGAAGCAACCGAAGGCGCCTTTCGTCAACTCCGGCCACGAAGAGGCGCAACGGATAACCACGCTGCCTGAGGGCAGAGGCCAAAATTACAGTCGGAGGGACAATCCCTTCCCTTTCTTCATGGGCCAAGACCAAACGGGGAAATTGCATCTCCTCTCTCCTTCGACCTCCCTACGCCAAAGCGAAAGATCCAGGCCTGTATAGAGGTTAGAGATATCGTGTTTCCAATTATAATTCATTTAGTGGGCCAGGACTGATTTTGAATGATCTACTGCCACCATTGAGGGAATAAAAAAAGGGGGGTCTCCCCCCCTTATAAAACGCTCGGCAGGTTTACGGCCAAATGCCGCGGAATCTCATGGCCGCCACCACGCGGCCAATAGCGCGCACGTAAGCCGCTTGGCGCATAGTAATGCCCGTCTCTTTCTTAAGTCTCCAAATCTCATGAAAGGCTTGAGTCATCCTTTCGTCCAGCTTTTTGTTAACCTGTTCTTCGGTCCAGCAATCGCCAGTCCTGCCTTGAATCCACTCAAAACAGCTCACCACGACGCCACCCGCATTGGCTAATACATCGGGGACCACCAGGATGCCCTTATCGGTTAAAACTGCCTCTCCTTCGGGCGTAGTGGGGCCGTTGGCGAGCTCCAACACAACCTTTGCCTTTATCTTGCCGGCATTGGCCTCCGTTATGACGCCTTCAAGGGCCGCCGGGATCACCACGTCGACGTCCAAGGCAAACAGATCTTCGTTAGAGATGGGTTCGGCATCTGGGAAGCCGGCCACAGTGCCCCTTTTCATGACATGTTCTTTCACGGGGGCATAATCGAAGCCTTTGGGATTATAAATGCCGCCCTCAATGTCTGCGATGCCCACAACCTTCAAGCCCAGCTCCGAACAAAACATGTGGGCAAAACCTCCCACATTGCCATAACCCTGCAAAACGCACGTTAAATCTTTACCCCAAAGGCCCATCTCCTTGAGCGTCTCGCGAAGGACATACAACACGCCGCCTCTGGATGTAGCTGTACTCCTTCCAAGGGATCCGCCCATCTCTACGGGTTTACCGGTATAAGCGGATGGTTCACCTTTTCCGATCACCTTTTCATAAGTATCGGTAAACCAAGCCATCACCTGCGGATTCGTATTGACGTCCGGAGCGGGGATATCGTAATCCGTACCCATAAAACGAGAGATCCCCAAAGCGTAAGCCCGGGAGAGCCTCTCAAGCTCTCCACGCGATAGGGCCGAAGGCGTACAGCGTACGCCGCCCTTTGCGCCGCCGTAAGGTAGACCGATTACGGCGCACTTAATGGTCATCCACGCCGACAACGCTACTACCTCATCCCTCGTTACATCCGGATGATAACGAACTCCGCCTTTGTATGGGCCGAGGGCGTTGTTATGATGGCTCCTCCACGCCTTGATCATCTGGACAGAGCCGTCATCCATGCGCAGGGGTATCGTCAGTTCAAGGACTTCCTTCGGTTCCTTGATCATATCCACATACTCGGGCTCGACCTTGAGATACGGAACTGCCTCATCCACCTGCTCCAGGAACGCCTCGTAAGGGCTCTT
>LGFQ01000029.1 GCA_001508935.1 Synergistales bacterium 54_24 | reverse complement strand
GAAAAGCAGGCCGAAGCGATTGTGGCCGAAGCGCGCGCCCAGGCCGAACGTCTTCTAAAAGAGGCAGAGGATCACTCCAATGTCATAAAAGAGGAGATGTCTCGCCTTCAGCGGTCTAAGCAAGACTTTATCGCTGAATTCCGAGCCCTCATAACCCGATACCAGAACCTCATCGATTACGAGGGGGAGGAGAGTTGACCTCTGCTCTCGCCCTCTCTTCTCCCGCACGCTACATCAAAGGCGTAGGCCCAAAAAGGGCTGCGTTGTTGTCACGGTTGGGCGTAAACAGGGTTGACGACCTCCTCCTTCTTATCCCGAGGCGTTACGAAGACAGAAGACATCTGACGCCGCTGCGCTCCACGATGGCAGGCGGCTTCGCTACTGTTTTGGCCAGGGTGGTCGGCGTAGAGCGAAAAAGGGCACAGAAGGGGAATTTGGAGATCGTTACCGCGCTAATCACCGACGGCAGCAGCTTCGCCAAGGCCGTATGGTTCAACAGGAGAGGGATTGAAAAACTCCTCAAGCCCGGATGTAACGTGGCATTTTATGGGAAAGTGGAAGTGCGTTACGGTTGGCTTCAGATCGCAAATCCCGAGTTCGAGATCTTGGAGGGCGAAGCCTCGCCCGAAGAGATGGGAAAGATAGTGCCTGTGTATCCTTCCACCGAAGGGTTGAACCAACGGTGGATCCGTCGTAAGGTGAGGGAAGTCCTCGAACAGTTTCTTCCTTCTATAGAAGATCCTTTGCCGCAGAGCCTTTTGGCTAAAAGAAACCTCTTGCCGCTGAGGGAGGCATTGAGCGGCATCCATTACCCCGAAAGCGAGGACCACTGGAGGAAAAGCAGGACCCGCCTCGCATACGACGAGTTATTTCTGCTTCAACTCGGTCTCGCCATGAGGCGAAAGAGGTATGAGAGAGATCACAAAGCGCCGAGACTCCTTTGGTCCGGTCCGCTGCAGGTGGCATTTTTGAAAAACCTCCCGTTCTCCTTGACCTCCGCTCAAGAGCGCGTCCTCGGGGAGATCGGTTCTGACGTAGAAAGGGATGTGCCCATGAATCGCCTCCTTCAGGGGGATGTGGGATCGGGCAAGACGCTCATAGCCATAGCCTCCATGCTTTCCGCGGTCGATAGCGGTTATCAGGCAGCGCTCATGGCTCCGACGGAGGTGCTGGCCAGACAGCATTATATTAGAGTAGAAGAGACATTGGGTCGCATGGGCGTCCGCTGCGCCCTGCTCACGAGCGGATTCAGCCAACAAGAGCGCGAAGTGCGCTTGAAGGGCATAGCCTCGGGTGAGGTCGATGTGATCATCGGAACGCATGCTCTCATCCAGGAAGATGTGGCCTTCTTTAAACTCGGGCTCGTGGTCATAGACGAACAGCACCGGTTCGGCGTGCTTCAGAGGCAAGCGCTAACCTCCAAGGGCCTTCACCCTCATGTATTGGTCATGACGGCCACGCCAATACCGCGCACGCTGGCCATATCCGTCTACGGAGATCTCTCGATGTCCGTCTTGGATGAACTTCCTCCTGGGCGAAAAGACGTGGCCACTCGCTGGGTGCGCCGCAAGGAATTGGCAAGGCTTTACGACTTCGTCCGCACCGAAGCTATGGCTGGGCACCAGGTCTATTGGGTTTGTCCAGTAATAGAGGAAAGCGAGTCTCAGAATGTCACATCCGTCCTCAAACGGTATGAGAACCTAAGAGAAACCTTCGCCGATCTGAGTGTGGGACTCATGCACGGCCAGCTGAAAAGCGGCGACAAAGACGAGGTCTACGAGGACTTCGTCGGAGGGAGGCTGGACATCTTGGTCTCCACATCTGTCATAGAGGTGGGCATAGACGTGCCGAACGCCACCACAATGGTGATAGAAGACGCCCATAGGTTTGGCCTCTCCCAATTGCATCAGTTGCGCGGGCGCGTTGGCCGCGGCAGCCATAAGAGTTACTGCTTTTTGTTGGGGGAACCATCTACGCCAGAGGGGGTAGAGAGGCTCAAGGCCTTGTGCGCCACGCAGAGCGGTTTTGACATAGCCGAATCCGATTTGCGACTGCGCGGACCTGGTGAGATATGCGGCACCCGCCAGCACGGCATCACCGACTTTCGGGTGGCCGACTTGTTGCGCGATGCTTCGCTTTTGGAGATGGCAAGGGAAGACGCAAACGAACTTATCTCGCTGGACCCGAACCTCGAGGAATTTCCCTCCCTCAAGGCCAAGCTGCTCGCAAGCCTCGGCGAAGGCTTGAGTTTGGCCCTTACGGGATGAACGATAAAATTGTTGTTAAAGTCGGTCATTATTTGTAAAATATATGTTGCGGGTGAGGTTTGTGTTCTTGCAAGCAACGTGTGATAATTAGCAACTATTTTTGTCAGATAGCATTTCGAATGAACCTTGACAATAGGATAGGGAGTGACTGCGTCATGGAAATCGTATTGCTTATAGGTAGCACAGGCATAGGCATTGCGGCTGGCTTTGCCATATGCAAGGTTATTGAACAAAAGAGGCTCAAGGGAACGAGGAAGCTGGCCGAGCAGTTGCTGCAGGAGGCGCAGAAGGAGGCAGAGCGCAAAAAGCGGGAGATCCTTACGGAGGCCAAGGAGGCGGCATTACAGATACGCCAAGACCTTGAGCGCGAGATAAAGGATCGCAGGGCAGAGCTGCAGCGGGCGGAGCGCCGCATCGAGCAAAAAGAGGAAAGCCTCGACAAGAGGCTCGAAAATTTGAACCGCAAAGATGAGGAGATACGAAACCGCCTGGCGGCAATAGAAAAGCAAAAGCGTGAAATAGAGCGCCTTCACGAGGAAGAATTGGCTCGCCTTCAGGAGATAGCTCAGATGTCCTGCGAGGAAGCCAGACAGCATCTTTTGGCCAGGGCCGAAGAGGAGGCTGCCGGCGAAATTGGCCTGCGCATCAAAGAAATCGAAGAGAAGGTGCGACGCGAGTCGGCGCGCAGGGCTCGAGAGATAATAGCTACAGCCATTCAGCGGTGCGCTGTGGATCATACTTCGGAAGCCACAGTGAGCGTCGTGAATTTGCCGTCCGACGAAATGAAGGGAAGGATCATAGGCCGCGAAGGTCGCAATATCAGGGCATTTGAGATGCTCACCGGCGTGGATTTAATAGTGGACGATACGCCGGAAGCCGTCACGCTCAGCAGTTTTGATCCAGTCAGGCGCGAAGTGGCGCGCATATCGTTGGAGCGCCTGATAGTGGATGGGCGTATTCATCCGGCCCGCATAGAGGAGATCGTGGAAAAGGTCAGCAATGAAGTGGAAGAGACGATCATCGAGGCGGGCGAGGAAGCGCTCCTCGAGGCCAACGTCAAAGGCGTGCACCCTGAGTTGGTAAAAGTTCTTGGGCAATTGCGCTTTCGTGCGAGCTTCGGGCAGAATACGCTGGTGCACAGCTTAGAGGTGGCTAAGGTCGCAGGCCTCATGGCGGCCGAACTGGGGGTGGAGGAAAGCACGGCCAGAAGGGCAGGCTTGCTTCACGATATCGGCAAGGCGATAGATCATAATACAGAAGGGTCTCACGCCCTCATAGGTGCCGATCTGGCCAAGCGCTATGGCGAGTCGGACGAGATAGTGAACGCTATCGCCTCTCATCACGAGGAAGTGGAACCGAAGAGCATTTACGCTGTGCTTATCGCAGCGGCTGACGCCGTGAGCGCGTCTCGTCCAGGTGCCCGCAAAGAAGACTTGGACGCCTACATCAAGCGCCTGGAGAAGCTGGAACAGATCGCGAAGTCTTTTAAGGGCGTCGATAAAGCCTTTGCGATTCAGGCAGGACGAGAGGTGCGCGTCATGGTCTCCCCAGCAGTGGCTGATGACGGGGCGGTTTACAAATTGTGTTATGAGATAGCCAAGAAGGTGGAAAATGAGATGAAGTATCCCGGTCAGATAAAGATCACGGTGATTCGCGAAATGCGCGCCGTGGAATACGCCAAGTGACATGAAAATCTTGTTTATAGGCGACATCGTGGGAAGGCCGGGAAGGAAGTCGGTAAAGGAGCTCCTGCCGAAGATAAAGAAAGAGAAGGGCCCCTTTGATTTTATCCTGGCCAACGGCGAAAACGGGGCCGGCGGTTTCGGCCTTACGGCCAAAGTCCTGGACGAGATAACGGGAATGGGCCTCGATTGTCTTACGAGCGGTAACCACATCTGGGACAAGAAAGAGTTCGTACCTAGGTTGGCCGAGGAGATGTCTCTCCTTCGTCCGGCCAACTATCCGCCCTCCTGTCCGGGCAGGGGGGCGCTGACGCTGGAGAAAAAGGGAAAGCGTCTGGCGGTTTTGAACCTTCAAGGAAGGATTTTTATGTCGCCCATCGATTGCCCCTTCAGATGCGCTGACGCCTTGCTGGAAGAAATAGACACCCCTTTTGTGCTAGTCGATTTTCACGCAGAGGCCACCTCTGAGAAGCAAGCCCTGGGCCTTTACCTGGATGGCAGGGTTTCTGTGGTTGTAGGCACGCATACTCACGTGCAGACCGCCGATGAGCGCATACTGCCCGGCGGCACGGCATACATTACGGACGTAGGAATGACCGGAGGGCATGGTGGCGTGATAGGCATGAAGCCGGAAAGCGTCCTGCCTCGATTTTTGACAGGTATGCCGTCCAAGTTTGAGGCCTGCGAAAGCCATCTCATTTTGAGCGCTCTCTCTGTGGTGCTCGACGATGCGGGAAGGGCCGTATCGCTGGAGCGCTTGCAATATTCGCTGTCGGAAAAGCCATGAAGTCCGAAGGGCGGCACAAAGCTATAAAAAGCCTTTGGTCTCAAAGTTGCCTTTGTCTTGCTAAGCTCCTTAGTTCCTTTTGCAAGGCAAAGGCCTTGACTGAATTACAAAAGAGCGAGGCCTCGAGGTCTCGCTCTTTTGCGTGATTGGAGGGGGTAAGAGTTGTGTTTGGCTGTACCGCATAGAGTGGTAAAGATAATGGATGAGAATCGCGCGCTTGTGAGCACGGGCGGTGTGGAGCTGGAGGTGCGCACAGACCTGATCGAAGACCTGCAGGTGGGCGATGTAGTCTTGGTCCACGCCGGATTTGTGATAGAAAAATATAACGAGGATGAAGGGAAGGAACTGGAGTCTCTGTGGGAAGAGGTGATGCAATTTGCCTCAGGTCGGTGACCTAAGGGCAAAGATGTCATCTCTTTTGGAGGCGCTCGACAAATGGTTGTGCCGTCCGATTACGGTGATGGAGGTGTGCGGCACCCATACCGTATCGATCTTCCGGTCTGGAATCAGGACGATGCTTCCTGAGGGTGTGCGCCTGCTTTCCGGCCCAGGATGTCCCGTTTGCGTCACTGACCAGGCGGAGGTGGACGCAATGGTGCGCCTCGCTAAAAGGCCAGGAGTTGTGCTTGCGACCTATGGCGACATGGTGCGCGTGCCAGGAAGTTGCGGATCCTTGGCCGAAGCGAGGGCTTCCGGTGCCGAAGTGGCGGTGGTAAGCTCTGCCATTCAAGCCTTGGCCTTGGCAGGGTCTATACAAGACAAAGAGATCGTCTTCGCTGGGATAGGGTTTGAGACCACCGCGCCGGCAACTGCGGTGCTCCTTCGCGAGGCTCGCAGTAAGAATGTAAAAAACCTTTCCGTCCTTTCCTTGCATAAGCTCGTCCCCCCTGTGCTTCGCCTCCTCGCTTCCGACCCCATGCTCAACATAGACGGCTTTCTTCTGCCTGGCCACGTGAGCACCATAATCGGAACGGCCCCGTACGCGTTTTTGGTGGAAGAGTACGGCAAGGCCTGTGCCGTGGCCGGATTTGAGCCACTCGACATAATGGCCGGCATAGTCGAGATCGCGCGCCAAATATGCGAGGGGCGTCCCGCGGTGAGGCGCCTTTATGGCAGAGTTGTGCGCTACGAGGGCAATGTGAAGGCCCAAGAGTTGTTGGAAGAGGTCTTTCGCCCGGCGTCCGTCAGATGGCGCGGAATCGGACTTGTGGAAGCTTCTGGCCTCGTCTTGGCCGATGATTATAGCGACTTTGACGCCTACTCCCGCTTTGGCATAACCTTGGAAGAGGTGAGCCCGCCGGCCGGATGTCGGTGTGGCGATGTGCTGGCTGGCAGGATCACACCTCCGGAATGTCCTCTCTTTGGGAGGTCTTGTACCCCACAATTTCCCGTGGGACCGTGCATGGTGTCGTCAGAGGGGAGCTGTTCCGCATACTACAGATACAGCTCGAAGGGGGTATCGCCGTGGGGCGCTTGAGCTTGGGGCATGGAAGCGGCGGAAGACTCACAAATGATCTCATAAAGGAAATAGCTTCGACATTCGCTCGCGGGTCCGGCATGCTGGAATTCGAAGATTGCGCCCTCCTTCCAGGAGGATGGGGTGTCACCATAGATGGTTTCACCGTGTCGCCGCTATCTTTTCCTGGCGGAGATATAGGCAAACTCGCAATCTGCGGCAGCGTTAACGATCTTGCAGTGCGCGGAGTGCGCCCTCTGTGGCTTGCCATGAGCCTGTTGGCCGAGGAAGGGCTTGACGAAGAAGAGCTCTTAGTATACATGAGGAGCGCTGCGTCCGTATGCGCTGAGCTTGGCGTGCAACTCGTCGCCGGCGACACGAAAGTCCTGCCGAGGGGTGAGGCAGACCGCCTCTATATCACCACCTGCGCCATGGGGAAAAACGAAGCGATATCGCCGTGGGGGATCAAAGAGGTCTCTCCCGGTGACGCAATTATAGTAAGTGGCCCCGTAGGCCGTCATGGAGCAGTCATAGCTTCTTTGCGATATGATATCAAGCTGCGTGAACTTGAGAGCGACTGCGCTCCGCTGTGGCCGCTCATAGAGCCCTTGACGCGCCTCCGTGGCGTGCATGCCGCCAGGGATTGCACGAGAGGAGGACTTGGGACGGTCCTCTGCGAATGGGCCGAAGGGGCCAACGTGGGGATCGAAATCGATGAAGAGGCCATTCCAGCGGACGGAGACGTGTCGGCCGTTTCGGATATCTTAGGCTTTGACCCTCTGTATCTCGCCTGCGAGGGGACAGCGGTCTTCGCCATAGCTTCGGAGCGGGCAGAGACCGTCCTCGAAACTTTGTGCTCTCATCCTATTGGGAGATCTGCGGCGGTGATAGGAAAGGTGACAGAGGCTCACCCTGGCCTTGTGGGCCTTCGCACCGCTGCTGGCGGTATGCGCGTGGTGGATATGCAGGGGGGCGAGCTCCTCCCTCGAATCTGTTAGCCTAAACGTGAGCGAGCCTTCGATCAGGAAGGCTCGTTTTTGCGTTTGTGAATCTCGGCCGATTTGAATTAGAATCTTGGCAATTCCATACGCCTGTGATATAAGATATGGTTACTACTTATAGTATTGATAGGCGTTTTTTATATCGAGGAGGTGGATGAGGGTGGCAGAGAGGGAAAGTTTAGCGACGCGCCTCGGTTTCATTTTGGTATCTGCGGGGTGCGCCATAGGGCTCGGTAACGTCTGGCGCTTTCCCTTCATCACGGGTCGCTACGGAGGGGCTGCTTTCGTCATCATGTATCTGGTCTTTCTTGCCATATTAGGGTTTCCCGTGATGGTGGCGGAGTTTGCCATGGGCAGGGCCAGCAGGCGGAACCTGGCAGGAGCCATGCTCACTTTGGAGCCGAAGGGGACGAAATGGCACATCTACGGCTATATCGGCGTAGTGGGGAATCTCATACTTATGATGTTTTATACTGTGGTATCGGGCTGGTTTTTTGCTTACTTCTTTCGTATAGCGATGGGTAGATTTACGGGTTTAACGCCAGACCAGGTAGGAGCGGCCTTCGGCGCGTTTCTGGGCAACACGCCTGAACTCATCGCTTGGACACTCGTCGTGATAGCTCTTGGCTATGGCATATGCGCTATAGGCTTGAGGGCCGGCGTGGAAAAGGCAGCGAAGTTCATGATGACCGGGCTTTTCTTATTGATGATAGTGCTCGTCGTGAGGGCAATCGCTCTCCCCGGTGCTGGGAAGGGCCTGGCCTTTTACCTGAAACCGGATTTCAGCAAATTCACCTGGGAAGCGGCATATGCGGCTATGGGTCAGGCGTTCTTCACGCTGAGCTTGGGTATAGGCAGCATGCTCATTTTCGGCAGTTATATCGGCAAGGAGCGGTCGCTCGCGGGGGAATCCGTTTACGTCATGCTTATCGATACGACCGTGGCGCTCTTGGCTGGTTTCATCATATTCCCGACCTGTTTTGCCTTCGGCGTCGATCCAGGTGCGGGGCCGGGCCTGATATTCGTGTCGCTGCCCAACATATTCAATGCCATGGCCGGCGGCCGCTTCTGGGGTTCGCTCTTTTTCCTCTTCATGATCTTTGCCACTATGACCACGGTCATCGCGGTGTTCGAGCACCTGGTGGCCTTCTTTATGGACGAATGGCATTGGAGCAGAGGGAAGGCTTGCCTGGCGCTGAGCATCATAACCTTCGTAGCCGCCCTTCCTTGTGCCTTGGGTTTTGGGCCGTGGAGCGGCTTTGCCCCCTTAGGTCCTGGCACCGTAATCCTAGACCTGGAAGATTTCATCGTGAGCTTCAACCTGTTGCCTATAGGCTCGCTTCTGTTCGTCATATTCTGCACGACTAGATACGGCTGGGGTTGGAATAATTTCATTAAAGAGGCTAACACCGGCTCCGGCCTGAAATTCCCGACAGGACTTCGCGTTTATATGACCTACATTTTACCCGTAGTAATATTGGTGCTGTTGGTCATGGGCTACATAGATTTCTTCTCCAAATGATGCGGTTCACTTATAAGAGTGCTGCCTTAGATTGCTTGACTTTCTTTGCGGCAAGCGTTATATACTTCTGTTTAAAGAAACTCCGTAAGAGGATCCAGAGTGCGGGGAGGTGGGAAATGGCAGAAATAGGGTAGAATATTGCCAACGGAGACCAATACGCAAAGGGGGTTTGAGAGATGAAAAGGATGGTAGGTATATTCGTCTGCGCGATGTTCCTCTTGTGTGGTGGAGGGTTTGCGCTGGCGGCAGATCCGGAGCCGATAGTCATCGGTTTCAACTTAGAGATGACCGGGCAGGTGGCGGCTTACGGCCAGGCCGGATGGGAGGGTGCCAATCTCATCAAAGAGATCGTAAAGCCCGAAGTCCTCGGCAGGCCTGTTGTCTTCAGGCTTCTGGATAACAAGTCGGACCGCGTAGAGGCCGCAAATGCCGCAGCCAGACTCATCGAACACGACAAGGCTGTGGCCATCATCGGCACCACGATAAGCGGCAACATGCTCGCTGCCGGTGAGGTCTGCGAAAAGAACAAGGTCCCCATCATCGGACCCACCACTACAAATCCGCTGACCACGCAGGGCAAAAAATATGTCTTCAGGGCGTGTTTCATCGATCCCTTCCAGGCCAGGATCGCTGCGACCTATTGCTATCGCGATTTGGGCGCTAAGACCGCCGCGATCCTCTCCGACATATCGAACGACTACTGCGTGGCGCTGGGCAAGTTTTTCCAGGAGCAGTTCGAGGCACTTGGCGGCAAGGTCGTATCGGTGACCTATTGCAAGGCAGGCGACCAGGACTACAGCGCACAGCTGACCGAGATCAAGTCCAAGAACCCTGATGTCATTTATATACCTAATTATTATACAGAAGCTGCCCTCGCCATACGACAGGCGAGAGACCTCGGCATTACTCAGCCTGTCTTCGGTGCCGATGGCATTGCTACCGAGGAGTTCCTGGCGATCGGCGGCCCGGCGGTTGAGGGCGTACAGCACACCACTTTCTGGCATGAAAAAGCTGCTGTAACTGAGATAGGCAAGAAATATGTGGAGCTTTACAAGCAGAAATTTGGTCAGGATAAGGAAGTCAACGTCTTCGGCGCCCTTACTGCCGACTGCTACCTCATAGTGATGGATGCCATTAGGAGGGCCGGCAGCGCCGATCCTACTGCCGTAGCTCAGGCTATAGAAGACACGGAAAACCTCGAGGTCGTGACTGGGCCGGTGACGATCGAAAACGGCGACGCCATAAAACCCGTGGTCTTCCGAGTGGTCAAAAACGGCAGGTGGGAATACAGCTCCATCGTATACCCATAAACTCGTCTTTTTTAAGGGAGCTTTGGCTCATGGATGGGGCAAGGAGGGCTGAGGGTTACTCCTTGCCCTTTGTTTGATTATCTTATGGGAAGAAGGTGAACATGAGTGAACTTGGAGGCCCTCATACAACAACTTATGAATGGCCTGTCGTTGGGCAGTCTGTATGCGCTCATCGCCATAGGGTATACGATGGTGTATGGCATACTTCGGCTGATAAATTTTGCCCATGGCGATATATTTATGGTAGGAGCTTATTGCGCATTCTTTTTTGTGGCGATTTTTCGTCTTCCATGGTTTTTGTCTGCCCTTCTGGCCATAGGGCTCACTGCACTGGTCGGCATGTCCGTCGAGAGGATAGCCTACCGCCCAGTCAGAAATGCCCCGAGAATTTCTGCCCTCATAACGGCCCTCGGCGTGTCGTTTTTTATAGAGAATTTGGGCCTCGTAACCGTCGGTGCTCGCCCAAAGGCCTTTGCGAGGCCGGAAATCATGGCGAAAGTCGTAAAGATAGGGCCTGCAGCCGTTTCCGCTGTCTCAATATGGGTGCCCATATTGAGCGTCCTCCTTCTCTTGGCTTTGATGTATGTGATCTATCGGACTAAGGCCGGCATGGCGATGAGAGCCGTATCCACCGACATCGAGACCACTCGCCTAATGGGAGCGGATGTGGACAGGATAATAGCCCTCACGTTCGCCCTGGGGTCTGCCTTGGCTGCAGCCGGAGGGATAATGTGGGCGTGCAAATATCCTCAAATAAACCCTCTAATGGGCATCTACCCTGGATGGAAGGCCTTCACTGCGGCGGTGGTCGGCGGCATAGGCAACATAACTGGAGCCATGTTGGGAGGGCTACTGATCGGCATGGTTGAAATAATGACAGTGGCGTTCTTTCCCGGCCTTTCGGGTTACCGTGATGGCATAATTTTCACGCTCCTTTTGGTGTTTTTGCTCGTCAAACCCACGGGCATCCTCGGCGAATCCTTGAAGGAAAAGGTGTAACAGCATGGAGAACAGACGATTGTCAAACCTGCTCACGGTGGTATCGGTTGGAGTGCTCTTCGTCTTTTTATGGTGGGCCAATAATAATCTTGACCAATTTGCGTTGAGGGTCATGCGCACCGGTGCTGTATATATAGTAGCTGCGGTTGCTTACAACTTGGTTAATGGGATAACTGGGCAATTTTCGCTGGGGCCAAACGGCTTCATGGCCATAGGCGGGTATGCTATGGCACTTTTGATGCTCCCGCTGGAACAGAAGAAGTTCGTCTGGTTTTTGGAGCCTCAAATGTGGCCTTTCAACTCCTTTTCCCTCCCCGGGGAGCTATTCGTCGTGGCGCTCATAGTGGGTGGCCTCTTAGGTGCTTTAGGTGCGTTAATAGTGGGCATACCCTCATTCCGGTTGCGCGGCGATTATTTGGCCATAGCCACGTTCGGCTTCGGTGAGATCATATTTGTTTTGGCCAACAACCTCATACCCCTTACCAACGGCCCATTAGGGATAAAGGGGATCCCCGAGTATGCTGATATATACTGGTGCTTCGGTTCTGCCGTGGTGGCTACCCTCTTCGTAAAGAACTTGGTCAATTCGAGCTATGGAAGGGCGATGAAGGGCATAAGAGAGGACGAAATAGCTGCTGAGGCTATGGGTGTGAACATCTTTCGTACGAAGATGCAGGCTTTCCTCGTAAGCGGATTTTTTGCCGCTGTAGCCGGCGGCCTCCTCGGAGCTTTGGTCACTACAGTCTCTCCCACCCTCTTCACTTTTATGATGACCTTTAACCTCCTCATAATCATAGTCCTCGGAGGGTTGGGCAGCATAACCGGTTCTGTGATAACTGCTTTCGGTTTTGCTGTGGCGATGGAACTGCTGCGAGTGATGGAGGCCCCGATAAACATCGGCCCGATCCACCTGCCTGGAATAGCCGGCATGCGGATGGTCATCTTTTCTGTTCTTCTAATAGTGCTCATGATCTTCTGGAGGCGGGGTCTCTTCGGCCAATGGGATTTTTCGTGGAATTGGTTGCTCTCTAAGATCGGCATAACGTCAAAGGCTGCAGAGGCTATTTCGCCAGTCGAACAGAATGGTGCGCCTAGGCCGACTGCCACTTCCGTCAGAGCGGAGGCCCAAGAGGGTGGAGTGTTAATGAGCCTTCAAAATCTCACGATCCGCTTCGGCGGCTTGGTGGCCGTGAGCGACTTTTCCTTGGATATTAAAAAAGGCGAGATAGTGGGGCTAATAGGCCCAAACGGGGCCGGCAAAACGACCATATTCAACATAATAACGGGCCAGTATACTCCGGATTCTGGGCATGTGTTCTTTGACGGCAGCGATATAACCGGATGGCGTCCGGATCTCATCGCCAGAGCTGGGATAGCGCGCACCTTCCAGAACATCCGCCTCTTCGGAGAGCTGTCCGTGTTGGATAACGTCCTGGTCTCAGAGCATTTAGGGATCAAATCCTCCCTATTGACTGCCGCCCTCGGGCTCCCCAGGTATCTCTCTGAGGAAAGGGAAGCGAGATCGCGGGCCATGGCGCTTTTGAAGCTGGTTGGCCTGGCGGATCTTTACGATGTGCAAGCGGGGGCGCTGCCTTACGGTCAGCAAAGGCAACTGGAGATCGCCAGGGCCTTGGCCACCCATCCCAAGTTGTTGCTCTTGGACGAACCTGCTGCAGGCATGAACCCGGAAGAGACCAAGAGGCTCATGACCTTCATACGAGAGTTGCGCGATCGATTTTCCCTGACCATCTTCCTGATCGAACACCATATGGAAGTGGTGATGGGCATATGCGAGCGGATAAGGGTCCTGGATTACGGCGTATCGATCGCAGAGGGCACGCCTAAGGAAATACAAACCAATCCGCGGGTTATTGCGGCCTACTTGGGGGAGGAAGAGGGATGATGCTCGCGATAGAGAACCTTCACGTCTATTACGGGGGCATTCATGCCCTTAAGGGGATTTCCATGGAAGTGCCGGAGGGCTCCATCGTTACCCTCATAGGGGCCAATGGGGCCGGAAAGAGCACGACGCTTCGGACGATAACGGGTTTGGTAAGACCCAGGCAGGGTTCAATAAAGTTGAAAGGAAGGGACATAAGCAGGCTCCCCACACATCAAATTGTGCAGTCCGGCGTGGCTATGGTGCCGGAGGGGAGGAAGATTTTCCGGAACCTAACCGTCAGAGAGAACCTGATGATGGGCGCTTACCATCGCAGCGATGCATCTGCCGTGCAAAGGGACTTTGAATACGTCATCGGTCTCTTCCCCAGGCTCGAGGAGCGCTTGTCTCAAAAAGGCGGTACCCTTTCAGGAGGGGAGCAGCAGATGCTCGCCATCGGCAGAGCCCTCATGTCTGGACCGTCGCTTTTGTGCCTCGACGAACCGTCTCTTGGCTTAGCGCCGCTCCTCGTGCGCGAAGTTTTTAAGGCCTTGGAGAGCGTTCACGATGAGGGGCGCACCATCTTGTTGATAGAGCAGAATGCGAGGGCAGCTCTAAAGTTAGCCGACTATGCCTATGTACTCGAGACTGGCGTCATAAAGATGCAAGGAAAGGCCAGCGACCTCTTGGAGAACGAAGATGTCCGCAAGGCTTACTTGGGCGGTTAACAAAGGAGGGATAGGCCATGAAAGACCTGTGCGGCAAGAAGCTCATGCTCTTGGGAGATAGCGACGGCGTTGCTTCCCCTCTTATGGAAGAGTGCTTTGCCGGTGAGGGAGAGGTCGTCTTTTCTGCGACGGAGTGCTTCCTCTGACGCGGCCTTTTGGCCATGGACTGGGAGGTGCAGTCGAAGGTGAAAGAGATCACCTCCGCCTGCGGCGCCGAAAACGTCGTGGTGGTTTTAGGCGTCTGTGATCCCGAGGCGGCTAAAACTTATGCGGAGACCGTGACTGTAGGTGATCCCACCTTCGTCGGTCCCTTGGCCGGGGTCCCGTTGGGACTTCCCGTCTATCACATCTTAGAGCCAGAGGTTATAGAGAGGTTTGAACCCTACATGAGAGAAAGGCTCGAAGCGCTAAGGGCGAGCGAAAAGGTCAAGAGCGCGGCAGATGTCGTAAGGAAGGCCAGGGAGCGATCCGGCCGCCGCGATCCATGAGCGACGTAGAGGTGGCGGGGTTCGCCTTTTGCCTGGCTCATGTGCCGGACCTCGTCGAAGGAGATAATTGCCCTATAGGAGATGCGGTATGGGATTATGATCAGGTTTGTGTCTATGCTCCCAATCAAGCGTGCATAGGCGGGATAGACCTCAGTGCGTTGGCGCGACATCCGCGTCCCTGGTGTGGAAACCCCATCTGTAACGCAGGCCGATGGGGCAGGTTCGGAGAGATTATGCCTCAGGAGGAGTTTTTAGCCCTCCTGCAGATATGCGATTCCTTTGGCTTCATCTCTCTGGAAGAGGCGTTCGCAAGGCGCGCTTTCGAGGGGCTCGCCGCTCATCCGCTGATGACCGGAAATCTGTTGGCTAAGCTCAGGGATGGGTGTCAGGCGGCAGAAATAGAAGAAA
This sequence comes from Synergistales bacterium 54_24, assembly GCA_001508935.1. Classification (GTDB taxonomy): domain Bacteria; phylum Synergistota; class Synergistia; order Synergistales; family Thermosynergistaceae; genus Thermosynergistes. Next base: position 1,913 of record LGFQ01000029.1, on the reverse strand, counting down.
GGGTTCGGAAGGGAGCTCTTCCGATCCGCTGTCGTGGCGAGGTGGCAGGATGCGTCCGCGATGGCGGTGATCCCCTTCTTTCCCCTCTTCTACTGCTCGAAAATCTCTCTTGCAAGGCTATCGGTGCGTTGACCCTCTTACATCTGCTGTCCGCCGCAGGCCTTTCGCCCGATGATTTGGATTATGCGATCGAATCCTCCATGTGCGCTGCGGGAGACGAAGTCGTCAGAGGATGTGGCGGCTTCGCCCGGGCTTGTGCTGAGGCGTTAGGCTGCAGCAACGCCAGCGGCTGCGATATCAGAGCCTCTATGGCTGGTCCAGCTGCCGGTGTGATAGCCGGCGCCGCTCAAGTTGCCTGTGGTCTGCGGCGCAATGTGGCTATCATAACTATCAGCTCCCTCTCCGACCTCCGCTGCAGCAGCCTTGAGCTGCGCAAAAAGGGGTTGCCGATGGCGGGTGATTGCATCGGAAGCGTCGCCATCCTCTTGGCACCGGCGGGCGGGAAATCTCCGGTTTTGCGTCTCGACGCCGTCGGCAAGCTTCCTATAGGCGTTGGATCTTCGTCGAGGGTGCTCGTCTCGCATCTGGTCTTTGACCCGCTCGATAGGGCCGGCCTTCCTGCGTCGTCAGTGGATAAATACGCCGTGTGCTTGAGCAATCCTGAAATATGCGCCCCGCTCGGGCTTGGCGATCCGGCGGAAGATAGTGTTAAAATGATCGCGGCTTCGGCTTCGATGAGGGGGGAAATCGAGAGAGAAGAAGTGGAGGATTTTGTAAAGCGCCACGGCACCCTCGGTTTCATCTCCTGTGGCGGGCCGCTTACCTCCGGCATCTCCTATCTTGGGCACTTTGCTGAGGCTGCAAGCGAGGGGAAGGCGCGCATCGCAATGGTAGTCGGCAAGGGGAGCCTTTTCCCCTCTCGCCTGACGAATCAGGTTGAGGGTGTTTCCTTCATCGTGGAGCTCCCTACGTGAGTAGGTCAAATGAGCTTTTATCTTGCTGTCAAAGTTGAGTAATATAAGAAAAGAGGGATTCGTCATCGTGGTTAATAAACTATCGCTGTTGGAGGGCTTCCCAAAAGAGAGGCTTTCGGAAGGTGATATCGTCGAGTTCGACGAAGCTGCGCGCTTGGCGAGGCAGTGGGTTTTAACTATGACCACCGCGGCCAACAGCGGGCACCCAGCAGGGTCGCTCTCTGGTATGGAGATATATTTAGTGACCTACGCCGTATCCAGCCTGCGCCCTTACAATGCCGACTCGTTAGATCGCGACTTTGTCGTGATAAGTCATGGCCACACGTCACCCGGGGCGTATGCGGCGTTGGCATATTACGGCTTCTTCTCCCCCGAGGAGCTGTTGGGAAACTTCAGGCGCGCCGGCAGTCCTTTTGAGGGGCATGTGGAGAGAGGGTGCCCTGGCATAGATTGGGGGACTGGCAATTTAGGCCAGGGCCTGGCCGCTGGCGTCGGTTTTGCCCTCGCAATGAAGGCCAGGGGGGCCAAAAATCATGTCTATGTCCTCATGGGCGATGGCGAACAAGTGAAAGGACAGGTGGCCGAAGCAAGGCGCATCGCTAACAAGGAAAAGCTGGGCTCGATCACTGCCATTATAGATTATAATCACATCCAGATATCCGGACGATTGGAGGAGATCATGCCAGCCGATATAGCAGCTTTGTGGAAAGCTGACGGCTGGCTCGTTTATGAGTGCGATGGCCACGATGTCGACGCTGTCTACAGGGCGCTTCGCGGCGCTGTCTTCGACAGGAGGCCTTCTGTCGTCCTGTGCCACACGCTCATGGGCAAGGGCGTCTCCTTCATGGAGGGTAGTCCTGAATTTCATGGGAAGGCAGCCACGAAGGATTTATATATAAAAGCCATGGAGGAGCTGGGTGGCTCTCCTGAGCTGTTGGA
>LGFQ01000125.1 GCA_001508935.1 Synergistales bacterium 54_24 | reverse complement strand
GTGAGGACCGAGTCGTAGGGAGCGCGCCCCTTCGTAGCCACAGACGTGAGAAGGGATGTCTGGAAATATCCTCTGTGCTGATCGCTGCCCTCGAGGTACATATCGGCTGGCCAACGCAAGTCGGGCCTCGCTTCGAGCACAGCCGCATGGCTCGAGCCGGAGTCGAACCAGACATCCAAGATATCCGTTTCCTTCCTCAAGCGACCGCTGCCGCATTTTGGACACTTGCACAAACTTCCCAACAATTCCTCGGGCGATTCCTCCCACCACACATCTGTCCCGCGAAGCGCCACTTTCTCGCTCACCTTGCGGACATATGGAGCCGATAGGATCGACTCGCCGCAATCTTCGCAGTGAAAGGCGGGGATCGGAACACCCCAAATGCGCTGTCTGCTTATGCACCAGTCTGATCGCTCTTTAACCATGTTCCAAATCCTCTCTCGACCCCATTCGGGGATCCATTTGACCTCGTCGATGGATTTCAGCGCTTGATCCCTAAAGGCCGAGACTGCCACGAAGTATTGCTCGGTAGCCCTATATATTACGGGCCTCTTGCACCGCCAACAATGGGGGTAAGAATGGACGATCTTGGAGCTCCCCAAAAGCCTTCCTCTCTCCCTCAACGCTCGAAGGATCTTCTCCTCCGCCTCTTCCAGAGAAAGCCCACCCACCAACGGTGTGTCGGGCAGGAAAAACCCCTTCTCGTCGACGGGGTTCAATATGGGAAGGTTATACCGCACGCCGGTCTCGAAGTCCTCGACGCCGTGGCCAGGAGCTGTGTGGACGCATCCCGTCCCTTGATCGAGCAACACGTAATCCGCCAAGACCAGCGGCACAATTCGATCTTCGTAAAAGGGATGCCCCACCGTTAAACCTTCAAGCTCTTTGCCTTTGCGCTCGAGCAGCACCTCTTCAAAGTGCAACCCCGTCTCTTTCTCCACCAGTGGGGCCAATTCTTTGGCCACAAGATACGCCCTGTCTCCGACTCTGTAGAAGGCATAATCGTATGAAGGATGTATGGCGACGGCAAGACTCGCTGGAAGCGTCCATGGCGTCGTGGTCCAAATTATCACAAAGGGCTTCACGCCCTGGGGAAGCGGAAGCTCCGCGAGGAGCGGATAGGCCACGTATATGGACGGAGATGCGATGTCTTCATACTCGATCTCGGCAGCGGCCAGGGCGGTCTGGCAATCGGTGCACCAGAAGACGGATTTCAAACCCCTGTATACCAATCCCTTTTCTATCATGTCGGCTAACACGTTCAGCTCTGCCGCCTCATACTTCGGCAAGAGCGTTATATAAGGGTGCTCCCAATCGCCCAATACGCCCAGCCTCTTGAATTCCTCCCTCTGGACGTCGATATAGTGCAGGGCATAGGCTTTGCAACGCCTTCTCAGCTCGACCGGTTCGATCGAGTCCTTCGTCAAGTTGGCATCTTTCAAGACTCTGAGTTCGATCGGCAACCCATGAGTATCCCACCCCGGGACGTAATGCGCCCGATAACCGCGCATCCACTTGTATTTGGGGATGAAGTCCTTGAGTATCTTGTTGAAAGCGGTCCCGATGTGTATGTTGCCGTTGGCGTAGGGCGGCCCGTCGTGGAGGATAAAGGGCGTGGAGTCTTTCGCTCTATCCATGAGCTTCTGATAAAGGTCGACATCGCTCCAAAACTTCAACAGCTCGGGTTCTTTCTTTGCCAAGGCTGCCCGCATCGGGAATGTGCTCTTGGGCAGGTTCAAGGTATCTTTATAATCATTTGACATAATGCATCCTCCTCGATCGCAGCTAAAACGGATTGCCACATGCAAAGCCCAAAGGCTTATGTATGCCATTATACAACATGGCTTCAACCGTTCTTCTTGTCAGCGACGCCGGGCAGCAATGGCACGAAACGACAATAGTCGTGATAGGACTCCTCGAAGCCGTGAGCCTTTTTCACGCAGAGCAGAAGCCGTTCTCCCCAAATTCCCTGGGCTAAGGGGACAACCAGCCTACCACCCTCTGCCAACTGCTCCTTCCAGGCCGGCTCCACCACAGAAGCCGCCGCAGTGACGATAACGCCATCGTAAGGCGCAGCTTCGGGATACCCGGACCTTCCGTCGCCACAGATGACCGTCACGCGATCGCCATATCCGAGATCGCACAAAACCTCTCTGGCGCGTTCCGCCAGGGCCGGAATTCTCTCGACGCCCCAGACGCGCGCGCCCAACTCCGCCAACACCGCCGCCTGGTAGCCCGAACCGGTACCAATCTCCAATATCTTGTCTCCCGCCTTCGGAGCCAAAAGGAGCGTCATCTTGGCCACCATATAAGGCTGAGATATCGTCTGGCCCGCTCCTATCGGCAGTGGCATATCGTCGTAGGCCTGATGCCGCAATTCCTCGGGCACAAAAAGATGACGAGGCACTCTCGTCATCGCCTCCAACAGGGCCTTATCCCTTATGCCCCTCGACGCGATTTGAGCCTTCGTCATCTCTTTTGCGCACTCTTTCCAGTCTAAAAACTCCTTCACCATTTTACCCCTAAATAAATTGATAACACTGACTTTCTATTATTTACGAAGAATCCAAACGCTCGAAACCATAGCAAAAACAATGCCTCACAGGAATAGGGGCTGCCCTTTCCTGTCGCGCGAAAATAAGCTTACTTCACTCTTGCAACGATAGGTTTGAGGTTCTACCGCCGATCTATTACCACCCGCTCTGAGAAGATTTCGCCGTTCAGGTTCACCGCTTCGATGGTGATCGTATTTACGCCCAAAGCCAAGGGCACGCGCGGTACATACCACTTGCCGTTTAAATTGGCTTCGCCGAGCTTGCCCACATAGAGACGAGCGTCTCCGTTCCCACCGCGGTCGTTCCTCCATCGAAGTGAAGCAATGCCAGTTTGTGACGTCACTGCTCCTTCGATGTAAATAGCATTTACATAAACCACATTATCTTCTACAATCTTACCGTCTACGAAAAGCGGCGCTATGGATATGCGCGTGTCAACCTGTTCCTCCTGCGCTACGACAGC
>LGFQ01000028.1 GCA_001508935.1 Synergistales bacterium 54_24 | reverse complement strand
CTTAAAGACAGATTACGGAGCCTTAGCCGATTTGCCGAAAACTTCAGATCGCTTCGTCGAATACTTGCGAAAGAAAGCGTCGTCAAATGAATCTATATCAATATTTGCCTCGAGTAAAGCGTGATGCCATGCTGCGAGAAGAGATCAAAGGGGTATGGGAGGAATTCCTGAGTCTACGAAAGCTATGAAGGTGTGGCGGCAACTTAACCGAGAGGGCATCAGGTACACTGTGGAACGCCTGATGAAAGCCGGGGCGGTTCAACCCTGCGATGGGTCTTCCTGATTTGAAAGGCCAAGCGATATATGCTCGTCTCAACCTCGGCAAGGCGAGAAAGCAAATGTAGCACCTGGCGAAAGGCCAAATATGCCTCATCCAGTGCTCCTGATGTCCCGAAGAAGGAGTAGCTCGGCTCCAACCTTCCTTCCAGTTCGTCCACCTCCGGGACTTCAACGCCCATGACCGAACGAAGCCTTATGATGAAGCGTGCTTCTTCCGGTATGGCGTGAGCGACTTCTTCCACTGCATCTATACCCAAGGAGATGTTGGCGCGTTCGAGGGCTTTATATGCAGAGGAGAAGACTTGAGCCATATCTTTCTGTACCACCTTGGCCTCTTCGATATGCCTGACGAGCTCCATCATCAAGATTTGACGTTTTTGTTCCAAGAGGTCATGACCCTTCTGGGCGAGGAGGAGAGAACGGCTAATCCGTATCAGGTTTCCACGAGTTGACGCTATTTTTCCATTCATCTTCGCAAATGCCTCTATACTCCGGCGCTATCAAAACTCAAATTGCCACCGCCGTGATCGTTATATTGTTATAGGACTCTCATCGTCTTTTGCCAATCGCGCTTCATCGATGCGCAGGGCACGAGATTAAGGTAAATGGAATTCAAAGCTATTCATGACAAGAGACTTTCGAGCTGGTTCAGGCGGTTTAAAAAAACAGCAAATGTCTCCTCAAATGGGACTGGCCCAGTTAGATCTATCCCGGCAATTTTCAGGAGATCCAAGGGATAGGCAGAGCTTCCCTTCTTCAAAAAATCGACGTAGCGAGCGGCAGCAGACTCGCCCTCCTTCAAGATCGCTTGAGATATCGATGTAGCAGCGGCATAACCCGTGGCATATTGATACACATAGAATGCGGAATAAAAGTGGGGGATGCGGCTCCACTCGAAGTCGTTTTCCGCATCGATCACGAGGGGCGCATAGTAGCGCTCGTTCAAGCTTCTCCACAGACGACAAAAGACCTCCTGTGTCAATGCCTCGCCCGATTCGATCAATCTATGAACCGCGAGTTCGAACTCGGCAAAGAGCAGCTGACGCCAGACGGTGGTCCTTACCTGCTCCAGGCCCACATTGAGCAGATAAGCCCTTTCGCGATCATCCCTGGCCTTTTTCAAGAAATGCTCCAAGAGGAGTGCCTCGTTCACCGTAGAGGCGACCTCAGCCGTAAATATAGAGTGACCGGAGTAGACATATGGCTGATTTCCATTCGTGAGATGAGAGTGGACCGCGTGTCCCATTTCATGAGCCAATGTGAAGACATCTCGGAGCGTGCCCTTGTAATTCAAAAGCACGTAGGGATGAACGCCGTAAACCCCCCAGGAATAAGCGCCGCTGTGTTTGCCGTCGCTTTCATATATATCTATCCACCCGCCGCCAAAGCCTTCCGTTAGGACGCGGCGATATTCCTCGCCGAGAGGCGCAAGCCCATCGAAGACCGCGGCTTTCGCCTCCTCGAAAGATATGTCCTCGCGAGTTTCGGGCACCAAGGGAGCATAAAGGTCATACATGTGCAATTCATCGAGCTTCAACGCCCTCTTTTTCAACCTTAGATACTTGTGGAGGCCCCCGAGATAGCGGTTGGCCAGCTCGATAGCCATTTCATAGACGAAAGGAGGAATGTTTTCAGGGAAGAGCGCGGCTTCGAGGCACGAAGGATAGCGCCTGGCCTTTGCGAAGAAAAGATCTTTCCTGACGCTCCCAGAAAGCGTGGCCCCTAAGGCATTTTTGGCGCTGGCATAAGTGCTGAGCAAGCCTACATATGCATCCTTCCGCACTCTGCGATCTCTTGAATATATGTACTTGCCATAGCGCTCCTCGCTGAGCTTGACCATCCGGCCATTCTCGTCCTTTATTTCAGGAAATGTTAAATCTGCCCCGGTGAGGAGCGTGAAAATATCGCGAGGGGAGCCAGCCAGATGCTCCGCCAAAGCGAGAAGGTCTTCCTGCTCGGGCGGTAGGATATGTCCCCCCAGGCGCTTGACTTGCTCAAGGGCAAAGCGATAGACCTCGAGATCTTTCTCAGATTCCATGAATCGTTCGATCGTAAGGTCATCTATACATGAGATTTCGGGCCTCACGAAAGCCAAAGCCTTGGACGCCTCTACGGCGAGCATAGATACTCGCCCTGCCATAGCCTGCGAGCGCGCGTCTTTCAAGTTCTCGTGGCTCTTCATCGTGGCGTAAGCGTAGATGCGCCCCAAAAGCTCTCCGATCTCATCGCACTTCTTTAGGGCAGCGAGGAGCACATCCGGTGAGCTCCCAAGCCTCCCCTTGAAGGTCTCCACTTCCTCAAGCAACGCTTTGAGCCCCTCGCAATTGGCTTCCCAGAGCTTTCCTTCCGAATAAACATCTTCCAAACGCCATTTGTACGCCTCGTCAATGTCGTCTCTTGCGGGAAGAGCCGCTCCGCCTTCGCGAACCGCTTCCATTCCAAATGCCCCCTCTTGATCGGAATTTACGTCCTAAGATTTGCCAACCCTGGTGGAGTTTAACACTACCGATATAGAACTGGCCGCCATAGCGCCCTCGGCTATGGCTGGGTGCAGAAGCGCCGCCATGGCCAGGGGGATGGCTATCACGTTATAAGCGAAGGCCCAGAAGAGGTTCTGTTTCACCACTGAAAACGTCCGCATCGAGATCACGATCGCATCGACTACCTTAGAGACGCCGCCTTTCGCTATGATCACGTCAGCGCTGTCGATGGCCAAGTCCATACCTGAACCTATGGCCACACCCACGTCAGCCCCTTTCAGCGCCGCAGCGTCGTTTGCGCCATCTCCTACCATCATGACCTTACGCCCCTGGGCCTGATATCGCCTGACTATATCCAGCTTGTCCTGAGGACGCACGCCGGCGAATACCTCATCTATGCCCACCCTGCGAGCTACAGCCATAGCTGTGCGCTCATCGTCGCCAGTCGCCATAACCGGCGTTATTCCCATCTCCTTCAGACGAGCGATCGCACCTGCCGAATCCTCGCGTACGGAATCGGCCACAGAGATATAGCCCAATATAACGCCATCGCGGCGCACCTCCACAACGCTCATCCCTTCGCTCAAAAAGTCGAAATAGGGCTTTGGGTCGCCCGGTCGCCCTATGAAGTATTCTTTCCCTTTCCAACGACCCTTTATGCCTTCGCCGCTCGTTTCTTCCAGCTCTTCGGGCTCGCCAAGGTCCTCATCCAGGAGGGCAGATATAGCTTTAGCGAGCGGATGATTCGAATTGCGCTCGATGGCCACGACGGCCTCGAGCGACTCGGCATCGAGGTTGCATTCGACGACCGCAGGTTTGCCCTCCGTGATCGTCCCAGTCTTGTCCATTATGATCGCGCTTATGTCTTTGCTCGTCTGTATGGCCTCGGCGTTGCGTATAATCAACCCAGCCCTGGAAGCCGCACCGGTGCCGGCGACGAGCGCCATCGGCGTCGCCAAACCCAAGGCGCAGGGACAAGCTATCACGACCGTGGTCACGAAGGCGAAAACGCTGAGCGAAAGCGGGTCTCTCACATCGGCGATCCACGGAAGAAATCCGCCAGCCCAATCTAAAAAAGAAGCCCACTTTTCTGCATTGATATACCAGGACACGCCGCTCACCAAGGCGAGTGCGATCACAACAGGGACAAATACGTTGGTCACCCGATCCGCCAGCGCTTGAATCGGAATTTTAGCGCCCTGCGCCTCTTGGATCAGCGATATCATCTGGGATAAAAAGGCGTCTTCTCCGACCTTGGTCACCCTGACCTTGATCAGGCCGGTGAGGTTGAGGGAGCCTCCCACCACAGCATCGCCCTCGGCCTTGCTCACCGGAAGCGACTCCCCGCTGATCATGGACTCGTCTACGGAGGTGCGACCCGATTCTACTGCCCCGTCCGCCGGTATGCGCTCGCCAGGCTTGACGAGCAGGACATCCCCTTCCTTTACCGCCTCCAGCGGAATCGTGATTTCATCTCCATTTTCTCTAAGAATGCGCGCCTCTTTCGCTTGAAGCCTCAAGAGCGACTTTATCTCCTTTGAGGCCTTATCGCGCAGATGTGATTCTATAAAACGTCCGGTGAGATGAAGTGCCACGATCATCGCCCCTATCGTGCCAAAAGAGGCTACGTTCACGCCCGACGAAGCGAGGATCGCCGTCAACCACGAGGCTACGGAGCCGAAGAGGATGAGCACATCCATGTTGGCATGCCCATGTGTCAAGGCGATCCACGCGCCGTTTATGCTTCTCCTGCCGGCGATGAATATCACGGCCGCCCCGCCTACGATTTCCATCCACATAAACCCGGGCACATGCCTCCCCGCCATGTGGATGAACATAAAAACCATGAGGGGCAGCGTGATGCACCAGGCCAGAATGAGGTTTTTTCTCGCTTCTGCGTAACGCCTCGCCTCCAGATCCTCTTCTCTCTCATAGGAAACGCCGTATCCCACATTTTTGACCGCTTCCTCTAAAACCTCCTGGGGCACGCCCTTGTCCAAGACGACAAACGCCGTCTCTGTGGCTAAATTGACCGCCGCGAAGTCCACGCCTTTTACTTTCTTCAGGGCGCGTTCAACGGTGCGCGCACAGGTGGTGCATGTCATTCCCGTCACGCGAAAACTGCGTTTTTCTTTTGTCTCTTCCATGGCATTCGCCACCTCTCAATCAAAAACCGCATTACATTATACAATAAAAACTTATCAAAAGTTAGGTATCCCTAAATATATGGACAAATTAAAGGGCGGCAAGGCTGCCCGCCGCCCTTTATCGCCTTCGCTTCACCGCTCCCTAATCTCTTTCACGTATACATAGACCTCTCCGCTCCCCCGAGACGAACGAAGCTCCCCCTCCACTAAAACTGGCGTGCCCTCTCTCTTAGAAAGAATCCAATCTTTTATGGTGTTGTCGTAAGCCCTCAGGATTATAAAATCGTGGCGAAGACCCCCATCGACATCCTGATACTCCCGCTTCAGAGCGAAACGCAGGTATTTCCCCTCTTTGTTTTCCCCACGGTCGTCCCCTTGGATGAAGTGCAGGTTGCCATCGATGCGAACAAAACTTTCTGTCTCCACTTCGCCCCCTCCTTCGCGCCTTCGGCAGCATTTTTAACATTATTGTTACACATCGGCCCTCTTTAGGCAAACGCCATCTCGGGTTATATGGCACGGGAGGGATTGTCCATGAAGTATAACACGCTCTGAAGCGCCCCTCCTGACCTCATTTGACAGCGAATACGTCCAACTTTTCCATGAAATGGATCTTAAATTAAAAAGGGGCAGGAGTTCCTCCTGCCCCTTTTTAAAGATGGCCAACAAAAACTATTTAGTGGCGCTTCATTGTTGGTCTTTTTGCTCCTCAAGTTGGCTGGAACGCCACTCCAAGAAGCGCTCGAACTGCTTTCTGGCCAGTTCGTCATGGAGCGAAAGCACCCTCTCGTGAAGTTGTTTTACCTTATTGGTATCGACATTCTCTTCGGTCAAGGCCAACTGAAGCTCGAGTCGTGCCCTATAGAGCTCGTTCATCTGGCTTCTGAACTCCGGAGAGATCTTGTCGAAACCCCTTCCATGAGGTCCAGCGCCTCGTCCCATCCAGCGGGGCATATAACCAAACCCTCCACCATAGCCAAAAGGCATCCTGTAACCGTAACCAGCACCAAGACCACCGCAGCCGTAACCGCCCCAACCTGGACCCGCGTAAGCCAATGCCGAACCAGCCAGCGCCAAAACGGCTATCGTTGCAACTATTGCCACTGCCCTCTTCATCCACAGTCACCTCCGTAACGTCTCTTTGTAGCTCCAAGTATAGCGAAGGTTCAGAAAGGAGTATCGTCAATTTTACTCATTTCGCTTTGACGCCGTTCGGCGCTTTTGGTTCAGGGGAAAGTGGCACGCCACAGCATGGACATTGCCATCGAGGAGCGGTTCTTCGACTTTGCAAAGATCTTTCACAAAGGGGCACCGCGTCTGAAAGCGGCAACCCGGAGGAATTTCGAGCGGACTTGGGATTTCGCCCACGGGCAAGAGACGACTTCTGCCCCTTGCGCGCGGGTCGAGAACCGGTACCGCGGAAAGGAGGAGATGTGTATAAGGGTGATGCGGCGAATCGAATATTTCCTCTGCGCCGCCAGCCTCTACAATCTTGCCGAGCAGCATCACGAAAACTCGATCGGCGATATGCCTCACGACGCTCAGATCATGAGTGATAAAAAGATAGGTAAAACCGAAGCGCTCCTGAAGCTCCATCAATAGGTTGAGGATTTGGGCCTGAATAGATAGGTCGAGGGCTGATAATGGCTCATCGCAAACCAAAAACTCAGGCCTTAAGGCCAAAGCTCTCGCTATGCAAATCCGCTGACGCTGACCGCCACTGAATTGGTGAGGGTATCTGTCGAGGGCCTCCTCATCCAAACCAACCAGGCCGAGCAAATGAAGAAGCTCTTTTTCTGACTCTTCGTCCTCGTTCCACAGGCCATGTGCCTTAAGGGGCTCTGCGAGGGCTTCCCTCACCGACATGCGCGGATCTAAAGACGCATATGGGTTTTGGAAGATGATTTGCATGCTTTTGCGAATCGCGCTCATTTCTTTTGCCGAAACGGAGAGCAAGTTCTTGCCCCTGTAGGAGATACTACCGCCCGTCGGCTCGACCAGGCGCATGATAAGCCTGGCGAGCGTGCTCTTGCCGCAGCCGGACTCTCCGACTAAGGCATATGTCTTACCTTTATATATATCCAAGTCAATTCCGTCGACGGCGTAGACGGTTATGCGCCGCCGTTTAAAAATCCCTGATTTGCTAAGGAAGCTCTTCCTCAAGTTGCGCACCCTTAAGAGCGGGAGGTCATTCATAACTTCATCCGGCCTTCGAAGAGCCAGCAACGCACAAGTCTATCATCATTCAATTGAAAGACGGGAGGTTCTTCGCTAAAGCACCTTTTCGTCACATACTCGCACCGAGGGTGAAAGCGACACCCCTGAGGAAGCTCAATTAAGCTTGGCACAGCGCCGCCGATGACCTCAAGCTTTCTTTGCCTTCTCTTTGCCCTGGGCATGGAACGGAGAAGACCTCGCGTATATGGATGGAGTGGGTCATCAAAAACATCTACGACATTTCCCCACTCTACAATGACCCCGGCATACATAACGTTCACCACGTCACAAAGTTCTGCGACTACGCCGAAGTCATGGGTTATCAAAAGCACCGCCATGTGCAAACGTTCCCTCAATGAATGTAACAAGCTTATGATCTGGGCCTGTATCGTGACATCCAGGGCAGTTGTGGGTTCATCGGCTATGAGGAGTTTCGGCTCGCAGATGAGCGCCATGGCTATCATCGCCCGCTGCCCCATGCCTCCGGAAAACTGATGGGGATATTGATCATACCTGGACGCCGCATCGGGTATACCCACTTCTTCGAGCATCTCAATGGCACGCAGTCTCGCCTCGCCGCCGGACAAGCCGAGATGGATTTTGAGCGGCTCTGCCACCTGCTCACCTACCGACCGTACCGGATTCAAGGCGTTCATGGGCTCCTGAAAGACCATAGATATCTCCTTGCCCCTGATTTGGCGCATCTCCTTAGGCGAGAGCCTCAAGAGATCCTCGCCTTTGAAGCGAATGCTGCCGCTTGTGGTTTCTCCTGCTGGGCCTAAAAGGCCCATGATTGAGAGGGCCGTGGCACTCTTGCCGCAGCCGGACTCGCCGACCAGGCCGACGATGCCCCCGTCGTCGACGTCGAAAGAAACGCCGTCTACGGCGCGCACCGTGCCTTTTCTCGTGAAGAAACGAACTGCAAGCCCTTCGACAGATATCAACTTTTGCATCATCGCTTTAGGTAAGGGTCCAAGGCCTCTCTGAGGCCGTCACCGACGAAATTAAAAGCCAGTGCGACCAAAAAGATCGCCCCTCCAGGGAAGGCGACAACCCACGGCGCAGAGAAGATGAACTCTTTCCCCTGCGACACGAGCAGCCCCCAGCTCGGGACTGGCGGCTGTGCCCCAACTCCCAAGAACGAAAGGCTGGCCTCCGCTAATATAAACTCGGGCACCTTGAGCGTGAAAAGCACAACCAGCGAGGGCAGGCAATTGGGGAATATGTGCCTTGCCATGATAGCGCGCCTCCTCACGCCCATCGCCTTGGCGGCCTCGACGAACCCCTGTTCTCTGAGCGACAGCACCTGCGATCGCACCACTCTCGCAGCCTCTGCCCACCCAACGAAGCTAAGGGCTATGAATATGTTAGAAAGCCCAGCCCCGAGGGTATACATTATAACCATCGCCAACAGGAGGGACGGAAAGGCTATCACGATGTCTGCGACCCTCATGAGGATAAAATCGATCTTGCCCCCGAGATAGCCGCTCGTTACACCGACTGCGGAGCCTATGCCTATGGATATGAAGCTCGGTATGAGGCCAACGAGGAGCGATATCCTTGCGCCGTATATTATGCGCGAAAGCATATCCCGACCAAAAGCGTCCGTGCCGAGGATGTGAGCTCCCGACGGAAGGAGCAGCCGCTGGCGCAAATTTATCTCGTATGGGTCATGAAAGGAAATCAGCGGCGCAAATATAGCTACGATGGCAACGGCTGCGATCACATAGAAACCGACCATCGCCATCGAATTTTCCCCGAAACGCGATATAGTCTCTTGCCACAGGCCCGCGCGGACCTTTTGCCTCAAAGCACGGGGAACGCAATTTCTGCCCTTACCTGCCATAGCGTATCCGTGGATCCAGGGTGGAATACAAAATATCTGCCATTGCATTACCCATCACGACGAGGAACGTGGCGAACAAGACCGAACCCTCAAGAAGCGGCATGTCCCGCGTCCTTATCGCGTCGACGGCGAGCCTCCCCAAACCTGGTATGCCGAAGACGCTCTCTGTTATAACCGCGCCGGAGAGGAAGCTCGCCACCTGGATGGCCATTACGGTAACCACCGGCAGAAGGGCGTTTTTCAGGGCGTGATAGACGACTACCCGCACTTCGCTCAAACCCTTCGCCCTCGCGGTTCTGATATAGTCTTTCTGCATCACATCCAAGAGGCTCGACCGCGAGAGCCGCGCTATGGTCCCGGCAGCGCTCCAGCCGAGCGCCACGGCCGGCATCAATAGATATTTGGCGCCGTAAAAGCCGGACACCGGAAGCCATCCAAGCTTCAAGGCGAAGAGATACTGCATGAGCAGAGCAGACCAAAATATCGGCATAGAGATGCCTGCCACAGAAAAACCCATGAAGGCTCGGTCTATAATCGTGTTCGGCTTCAAAGCCGAAAGGACCCCCGCTGGAATACCGATGAGCCAAGAGACGAGGGCAGCCGCGAGGGCAAGGGCGAGCGTGTTGGGAAAAGCCTGCATGATCAACCGACTCACCGGCCTGTTGAGCTTATACGACATGCCGAAGTCGCCGCGAAGAGCACCTCCGATGAAGCGGAAGTAACGCACTATCAAAGGATCATCGAGGCCCATTTGGGCCTTCACTTTCTCCACGACATCCGGGCTTATGCGCTCCTTCATCATCACGGCTACAGGATCGCCAGGTATGATGTTGAGCATTACGAAAATGAGGATCGAAACGCCTATCAGGACTGGAACGGTCGCCAACAGCCTCCTCGCTACATATTCCATCGTCCTTTATGCTTTAATCCTCCAAACGTATACCATAGTAAGACATATCGCTCCAGCCGTTCCACGGCGCCACAAAATTTTTGACCCTCGGCTGGAGGACGTAAACGTGTTCCAGGGAGAAGAGCGGCACCCACGCCGCGTCTCTTTGAACGATCACCTGCTCCAACTTTCTGTAAAGCTCGCAACGCTCTCCTTGATCTGAAAGGGAACGCCCCTTTTCGAGCGCATCGAATACCTCCTGGCTCTCGTAGTTAAACGAGCGAGCGACGGTGTTTTTTGGAGCGAAGAAGGTATAGAAGAAATTATCGGGGTCGTTGAAGTCAGCAGACCATACCTGGACATAAGACGGCAGATCACCGGTGCTGCGCGTGGCGTAAAAGGCGGCTTCGTCCATCTGCCGAATACGCGCCTTGAAGCCCGCTTCTCTGAGCATCGCCTGGACCACTTCGTTTATCCTCAGCCACTGCCTGGCGCCGCTCACCTGGGCTATCTCCATCTCCACCCCATCGGGGTAACCCGCTTGAGCCAATAATGCCTTAGCCTTTTCGGGATCATACTCTATAACGGGCAGATCCGGATTATGGCAAATCAACCCCCTCGGCATGATGCCGTTTTCCAAATGCCCTTTCCCATAAAACAGCTCGTCCAATATGAGCTTTCTGTCAATGGCCATCTGAAGCGCCTTGCGAACGCGCACGTCGTCGAAGGGCTTTATCCTCTGATTTATGCTGTAGTAATAAATGCCCACCCTCGGGCTGCTTGCCACATAATCCTTCCACTTAGGATGGTTAGTAAAATAGGGTATCTGAGAGACGGCGTAATCGCAGTCGAATATGTCGATCTCGCCGGCTTCAAAGAGCATTCTAAGCGTCTCCGGATCGGGGGTTATCCTCACCAGGATCTCATCCACCTGAGGTCTGCCTCTGTAATAATCCTCGTTGGCCACGAGGAGCAGATGATCGTTCAACACATACTCTTTCATGACGAAGGGACCCGTGCCGGACGTCGTTTCGGGAGTGAGGCCGAACCTGTTGCCCGACTTGATGGTAAACTCCCTGTTGTAAATGCTCGCTTGAGGGCTTGCCATGACGGCCAAAAAGGGCGCATATGGCCCTCTCAATGTTATCTGGACAGTGTAACGATCTAAGGCCTCCAGCCCCTTGGTGTATATCGCCTTGCCGTCCATCCTCTCCCTGGCCCCCTCGACCCAGTCGAGGATGTCTGTGTTCAAAGCCCTGGTATTGGGATCGAGCATGCGATCAAAGGTATAAACTACATCATCCGCGGTGAGCTCCGTACCGTGATGGAAGAAGACCCCTTTCCTTAAATAAAAAGTATAGACCCTGCCGTCGTCTGAGATCTCCCACCTCTCTGCCAAACCGGGGACGATCTTCGACTCCCCAGGCCCCACGGTAATGCACTCTACCAGCCTATCGAAACAGTTTAATGGCAAGAGATACGATATCGTTTGGGTCTGACAATCCGCAGTCTTCGGGTCTTCCAGGTACGGTATTCGAAGCACCCCGCCCTGCGCCAAAGCCGTCCCAGCACCATAGACAACACAAATAAAAGCGATGCCAATGGCACACAGCCACTTAGAAAACCTCACTCTTATCCCTCCTTCATCAAACATAAAACGGAGATAACATAGTCAGTGCACCATCGCCTGAACATTTAATCCATAAGCATCCCTTCGCAACCGATTTGGGCAATTATAAAAGTTCGGTCCCGGAATGGCAAGGCGGGCGAGGCTTCTCTCTCAGCATCAAATTAACTTCGAAGCTAAAAGGTCGCCCAGCGAGACGAAAAGTGATATGATTTTCATAAGGAAACGTTTTTAGAAAAAAAGAGGAGGTGTCGTTATGGCCAACGTTAGTTTAGAGATAAACGGAGATATCTATGAGGTGGACGTCGAGCCAGACACTCCGCTTTTATGGGTCATAAGGGAACATCTTGGGCTCACCGGGACCAAATACGGCTGCGGCATAGGCAGATGCGGGACGTGTACGGTGCTCGTAGACGGCAAGGCCAGGCGCTCGTGCCAGATGCCGGCGGAACAGGCCCAGGGAAAGAAGATCGTCACGATCGAAGGCATCCCCGAGGATCATCCTATAAAAAGGGCATGGGTGGCCGAGCAAGTGCCTCAGTGCGGATATTGTCAACCAGGGCAGATCATCCAAGCCGTGGCTCTCCTTTCGGAAAACCCGAACCCGAGCGATGCCGACATAGAGCGGTCCATGCGGGGGGTACTCTGCCGCTGCGGCACTTACCAGCGCATAAAGCGAGCGATCCATCGGGCAGCGGAGGGCGATTTGCCTCTCTCTGAGGGCGTTCTTTCGAGCAAACCCATCGAGACGGACGGCCTTTCCATAGGGCTTTTGTCGACTCCTCCGGGCAGCACGCTTGCGCTGGCAAAGACAAAAGATCCGTGGATAAAAGTCTCACCCGACGGCAACGTAACGATAGTCGTACCAAAATCAGAAATGGGACAAGGCGTTACAACTTCCCTTCCCATGATAGCAACTGACGAGTTGGGCGCCGAGTGGGGAAAGGTGAGAGTAGAGTTCGCCCTTGCCGGAGACAACTACAAAGATCCAGTTCGAGGCGTGCAGATAACTGGCGGCAGCACGTCTGTTCGAAATCTATTTGTCCCTTTGAGGAAACTCGCGGCGGCGGCGAGAACTATGCTTATTGAGGCCGCAGCACAGTTGTGGGGAGTGCCAGAAGGAGAATGTCACGCATTTGGCGGTAAAGTTATTCACAAGCCAACGGGACGTGCGCTCTCTTTTGGTGAACTCGCCTTGAGGGCTTCGAACCTCGATGTGCCTCAGGACCTAACCTTCAAAAGCGAGAGAGAGTTTATCCTTATAGGCAAAGGTGTTCCTCGCATAGACATACCCGACAAGGTAAACGGCAGGATACGCTTCGGCATAGATTCCTTCTACGACGGGATGCTATACGCTTCGGTGGCGCGTCCGCCGGCTTACGGCGCCAAGCTCATATCTTACGATTCCAAGAAGGCCACCGACATTCCAGGTGTGCGGTCGGTTGTGCCGATAATGAGCGGAATCGCGGTATGCGCCGATTCCATCGAGGCAGCGTGGAGAGGGCGCAAGGCCTTGGAGGTCAAGTGGAGCGATGGCAACTGGCCCCAGTGGAACGATGATTACCTAAACGATGCACTCATGAAGCATCTTGAGGCCGGTGGAGTCATCGCTAAGAACGAAGGTTCTGTCGATGAAGCTATCTCCGGTGCGCACAAAAAAATGGAAGCCACGTATATCCTTCCCTATCTCTCGCATGTGCCTCTCGAACCGATGAACGCCTTGGCCTATGTCAAAGAGGACAGGTGCGACGTCTGGGCACCAACCCAGGCACAGAGCCTATCTCACATCGTAGCTGCCGAAGCCGCAGGGCTCAAAATGGATCAGGTTTTTATCCACACGACCTACCTCGGAGGAGGTTTTGGCAGGAGGCTTGAGGCCGATTTCGTCCGTGAGGCGGTAGAAATTTCAAAACTCCTCGGAAAGCCGATTAAACTCATATGGACACGAGAGGAAGATTTCAAAAACGACTTCTACCGCCCGGTCAACGCGACTTCCGCCGTCGGCGCTTTTGATGCCAATGGAAAGCTCGTCGCCTGGGACCACAAAATAGTCGCGCCCTCCATTTATGCCCGCGTTCGCCCACAGGAGATGGCAGGCGAAATCGACCCACCGGCCATCGAAGGGCTCGTCAATATGGACTACCGTGTACCCAACTTCAGGGTGCGCTATGTACCCTTTGAAGCACCTGTACCGGTGGGTTTCTGGCGTTCGGTGGGCAGTTCCCACAACGCTTTCACTGTGGAGTGCTTCGTCGACGAACTGGCTCATATATCAGGCAAAGATCCGTTGGAATTTCGTCTCGAGCTTTTGGAGGGAAATTCCCGAGTCCAGAGGCTTCTCAAGGCGGTGGCGGAAGATTGCGATTGGGGTAAACCTTTGCCCGAAGGCATGGGGCGCGGGCTTGCGTATCACTTCTGCTTCGGCACTCACGTGGCGCAAGTCGCGGAGGTTTCAGTCGATAAGGAAAATGGAACGGTGAAAGTTAACCGCATCTTCTGTGCAGTGGATTGCGGCAAGGTGGTTCATCCCGATACTGCAAGGGCTCAGATAGAGGGAGGCGTGCTCATGGGACTCTCCGCAGCGCTCAAAGAGGCTGTCTCATTCAGCGAAGGCAGAGTAGCCACTTCCAACTTCGATAACTACGACCTCTTGAGGATCCACGAGGCGCCCGAGGTTAACGTGCACTTTGTGGAGAGCGATGACCCTATGGGCGGACTTGGAGAACCCGGCGTGCCGCCCGTAGCCCCGGCTGTAGCTAACGCGGTATTCGCTGCCTCCGGGGCGCGAGTGCGCTGTTTGCCAATCACGCCCAAAGCTGTCCTTGGAGCTTTAAAAGACAAGTAGCCAAAACGATCTGAATTTGATATAATTTAAAAGAGTTTTAAGGGAGGTGTCAAACAATGGCAGAAAAGATCGACCCTCAAACGGCAAGGAAAGACGCGCAATCCGGCAAGGCACTATTGGTTTGTGCTTATAGCGACGAAGAGCGGTACAAGAGCATGCGCCTCGAGGGTGCCATGTCTCTTAAGGAGTTGCGCGCCAAAGAAGCCGAATTGAAGAAGGACCAGGAGATTGTCTTCTACTGCGCCTGAAGGAACGAAGCCACTTCTGCCCGTGTGGCAGAAAATTATGAAAAGCTGGGCTTTTCCAATATCGAAGTGATGGCCGGAGGCGTAAACGCCTGGAAAAAGGCCGGTTATCCGCTCGCATGAGCGAAAGGGAGGTCGTAGCGGTGTCTCAGGAGAAAGATAAAATTCAGGCAGAGACAGAAAAGAAAGCCGAACTGACTCAAGAGGAAAAAGAGAGATTGATGGAGGAGCTTTTTAGGCAGCTGGACGGATGTGCAGGTTGCCCCGGCTGCTGCGGCGAAGAATAGAGCTTTAGCCTCGCTGATTTGTTAAAAGAAAACATATTGGGTTAAAAAGCAAACTCAGGGGTGAGGATGTGTTTTATTTCTCACCCCTGAATTTTTGTATTATCTTGCCTTTCTGTCTCTTCGCGCCAATTGCACTAATATCTTGCTATTTGCGTTTGGCTTCCTCAAGGTGTCTCTTATAGAGATCGTAGTTTCTCTTTATGACCTGAGGTATGGATAGGCTATAGGGACAGCGCTCTACGCACGTGCCGCATTCTATGCAATTCTGCACCGTCTCCATAGCCGGGCCAGAGAAGGAAAGGAGCGTCTCCAACGGCATCTTCCTGGACACGAGCTCGTATTGCATAGCAGAGGTTATCTCAACTCCTTGAGGGCACGGCTGGCAGTATTCGCAGCGGCGACAGAACTCCTTGCCCAGTTCCTCTCGATAGCGCTCCATAGCGGCGAGCTCTTCTCCGGTAATCTCACCAGGATTTTCTTGCAGGGTCGAAATTGCCTGATCGACCTGCCAAGTGGCATCGAAACCGGGAAGCGGAACGACACCCTTACTCTGCAATATGAACTTGAGGGCCAGTTTTCCGTCGTCCAAAGCCCCTCCGCCGAAAGGCTTCATGGCGAGGATCCCCATGCCGATTTCTCTTGCGAGCGGAAAGAGCTCCTTCTCCGGATCGCTCTCTATAAAGTTGAAGGGGAATTGAACCGTGGCAAACTGCCCCGTCTTTGCGATCTTGATCGCAACATTCAGGTTATGAGACGTAAACCCGATGTGGCGGACCTTGCCCTCGTCCCGAGCCTTCAATATTGCCTCCATCGCCCCGTTCGGTCCGGTTATTTCCTCCCATTCGCTCTCTTTGGATACCTGGTGAAGCTGGTATACATCGATGTAGTCGGTGCGTAACTTCCGCAGAGACAGCTCCAAATGCTCCATGGCCCCCGCCCCATCCCGCTTTGCAGTTTTCGTGGCTATAACCACCTTGTCGCGCATGCCATGAAATGCCTCCCCCACCTTCTCCTCGCTGTCGGCATACGCATTGGCCGTGTCGAAAAGCGTTACGCCATGCTCATAAGCATAGTGAAGCAGAGCCACCGCTTCTTTCTTTTCTAAGCGCATGATCGGTATGCAGCCGAAACCTACTCTCGAAACCTCAAGGCCCGTCCGTCCTAAGACAATTTTGTCCACGATGTGCCACCTCCAAATGCCGATTTACCCTGCAGGAGTATATCGTCCGTTTGCTACAGATGTCAATCCACACCCTTCTTTAACCTTCAACGCTGATGTTTTTGCACATCCCTCCGTCGCCGCCGATGATAACCTACGCGGAACGGAATTACGGCCATGAAAAAGCTCTCCCTTCGCCCTTACTTCGGGCAAAGGGAGAGCTTTCAATTTTTAGGCACGCCTAAACAACGACGAGTAGCAGCGAATACTGACCTTTAATTAAGCCTGGCAGGCCCGGCAGGATTCGAACCTGCAACCCCCGGATTTGGAGTCCGGTGCTCTAGCCGTTCGAGCTACGGACCTGCGCGCGTTTATTTTACTCTATTTCGTATCCTTGTGCAAGGTGTGATGCCCGCACCAAGGGCAATACTTTTTCTTCTCAAGTTTTTTACTTTTTTTCTTGTTGATGGTAGTCGTATAATTGCGCCGCTTGCACTCAGAACATTGCAATCCTATGATATCTGCCATTCACATTCACTCCAGTCCATTT